>CABMHZ010000138.1 GCA_902386115.1 uncultured archaeon
AGCGGGCTTATCCGAAACATGGGGCATGGAAAAGCGCATGATGCTCCAGAGCTTCTGAAGGAAACGCGAACCAGCGACCACATCCTTCCAGCTAAATATAATGTCCGAACCCGTTGAGCCTCCGATGGCTGCCCACTGCCTGAACGCATCCGCACCGTACTGTTTTATTACCTCTTCTGGCACAACGAAGTTGTTTCGGTACTTGCTCATCTTGTGACCGTCCTCGCCAAGAACCATGCCGTTGAGCAGGATGGTATCCCAGGGCTTTTTATCAAGAAGGGCTCTTGCTCTCAGGATAGTGTAAAAAGCCCATGTACGGATAATATCATAACCCTGCGGGCGCAGTTGTGCTGGCAGGAGAAGCGGATGATCGCTCAACCAGCCTGAGACATGCAGTGTAGATATGGAGGAATCCATCCAGGTATCAAGTACATCTTCCTCTCCCTTGAATTCCGTGGAGCCGCATTCGCATGGTTCGGGTGGCGCACTCCGGGTCGGGTCAAGCGGCAGCCATTCTTCCTTTGCTACTTTCACAGTGTCACATTTAGTGCAGTACCATGCCGGAATGGGCGTTGCAAAAATCCTCTGCCTTGAGATGCACCAGTCCCATTCCATAGTCCCTGTCCAGTTCTCAAGCCTGACTTTCATGTAATCGGGAACCCAGGTGACCTGGTTTGCAGTATCCATTATATCTTCAGAAATTATCTTGACGAACCACTGCTTCTCGGAAAGTATCTCGATGGGCGTCTTGCAGCGCCAGCACATGCCGACGTTCTGAGGCAGTTCTTCCTGCTTGTAAAGGATACCTGCATTTTTCATGTCCTCAATTATGGCTTTTTTCGCAGCTTCGGTAGTTAAACCTGCGTACTTGCCTGCAAGTTCTGTCATTTTCCCGGTCTTATCTATGGCTTTGCGCAAGGGGAGATTATGCTCAACCCACCACCTCACGTCCTGCTTATCTCCGAAGGTGCATATCATCACTACGCCTGTGCCGAAGCACGGGTCTACGTTTTTGTCTGCTATGACTTTCACCTTATGGCCGAATATAGGTACTTTGATATCTTTGCCTACAAAATCGCGGTATCTCTCATCATCTGGATTGACCGCAACTGCAACGCAGGCAGCAAGTAATTCCGGCCGGGTGGTGGCGATCTTAAGTTTATCGAAGTTAAGGTAATTCAAAGTAGTGCTGCGCGAATCGTATTCAACTTCGGCGAACGCGATAGCGGTCTCACATCTTGGGCACCAGTTCACGGGATGGTTCTGCTGGTAGATTCTGCCGCTGTTGTACATCTGAACAAAAGAGCGCTGGGTTTTCCCGAAATAGGCAGGCTCCATAGTAATGTACTCGTTGCTCCAGTCGATCGAGAAACCAAGGCGGCGCAGGCTTTTTCTCATGCGCCCGATGTTCTGTGTGGTAAGCTCGACGCACATCCTGCGGAACTCCTCCCGCGAGACCTGGCTCTTTGTGATGCCATTGAGTTCTTCCACTTTGACTTCTGTGGGAAGACCGTGGCAGTCCCAGCCTTCGGGGAACATCACATTGTAGCCGCGCATCCTCTTATAGCGCGCCACGAAATCGATGTAGCACCAGTTAAGCGCATTGCCGATATGGAAATTTCCTGTGGGATACGGTGGTGGCGTATCTATTATGAATTGTGGTTTTTCCGAGTTCCAGTCGAAATAAAACATGGAATCCTGCCATGTATTCATCCATTTTTCTTCGATAACGTTATAATCGTATTCTTTCGGGAGTTCCATAGTTCTGGTTCTGATTACTTACATTGTTAATAGAATTATCGGTTTTTTAAAAAGTCACCTGGGATAAATATATATCTGATAAGATTGATTCATTGTTGTGGTGGAAATAAATGGAATTTATTGAGATAGCAAAAGGAATTCTAACAGAGCCGTCAAAGACGTTTGATGCCCTGAAAGGAGAATCAATTGGTGAGGCATTAAAATATTATGCTGTTATTGTTGCGATTTATTCAGCAATTTATGCCGTATTGATTTCTTTATTGTTCGGTTCGATGTTCAGGCAATTCGGGGTAATGATGGGTATAGGTTTTGGACCTGCAGGCGCAGTCGCCATTTTTTTAATGATGTTCATTTTCGGCATCATAGGGATAATAATTGGTGGTGCGATCTTTCATATTTTCGTTTATCTCGCAGGTGGAAGAAAGGGGATAAACCAGACAATAAAAGCTGTGATATACGGCTCCACCCCGGGTCTGTTGCTCGGATGGATTCCTTTGGTGGGTTTAATTGCAGGAGTTTGGTCACTTATCCTTGAGGTTGTGGGAATACGACAGCTTCATGAAATGACAACTGGCAAAGCGGTACTTGCAGTGGTCCTCTTGTTAGTGGTAATAGTAATAATTACAGTTATTCTTGCGGCTGTGATTGCAGCGTTCTTTTTCAGTACGTTCAGCCGGAGCTCTATGCTAAGGTAGAGGCATCATCTTCTACCTTATATTTTCAGACTATGAAGCGTATCATTTTTTTTCTCGTGTCAAAAAATCTTTCCTGCCAATCATACAAAAAATTTATATAATCATACTCATCTTTATTCATCCGTGGTACTGAATGCAACTCATTGAAAAAGTGAAAGGATTTTTAGGCGACCCTTCAAAGGAATTTAATTTAAATAGAGACGAAGCCCCGGAAGAGGCGGTTAAGTACTACCTTATAATTGCAGGAATTTATTCCTTGCTTAGCGCGATCGTATTTGCGCTAATTTATACCATGGTAAGCCCTCTTGTGAATAATTACGGATTACTGACACAGCCTTATGGGATAACGGAGATATTCTCGAACTTCTTTATGTCATTTATTTTAATGCTCATTGGCGTATTCATATGGGGAACCATACTCTACATATTCGCATTTGCCCTGGGCGGTAGAAAGGGGTTCATAAAAACCATAAGGGCAGCCATGTATGCCACCACACCGCTGGCTCTTATTGGCTGGATACCGCTGCTCGGAGCGATTGGGTGGATATGGGTATGTGCGCTCGATATCATCGGGCTCCACGTGTACCAGGATATCTCACCAGGCAGGGCGATCGCTGCTGTTATTATATCATCCTTATTGCTTTTCGTAACAGTATTGGTTGTCCTGATAGTTATTATTACGACAATAGTCCCAATGGTCCTGGAAGGAATTTCAGTCTGAAATGAAAAAAATAAAGGATGTAAAAAATAAGTCCCGGAAAATAGAGAAATCACGAAAGCCCAATATAATAACTGCGGTGGTTGTCATATTTTTCCTTATTGTAATTGCATATTTTCTCATCCCGCAGACAGGCGACGGATGGAACGTGAACAGTAATGGTTTTCTCTCCTATCCGCAGAACCGGGGCACTGTGGACGTAAGCCTCATTAAAACCGAATCCGCAAGTAATTACACTGTTGAGACAATTTCATTTCCCAGTAAGGACTATACCGTTGAGGGACTTCTTCGCATCCCGTCTGCGGATAAAAAAGTGCCTGCAGTTGTCATACTGCCGGGCGCCACAATATCTAAAGAGGGAACACAGAAACTGGCAGGGATATTATCAGGCATGGGATACGCAAGCCTGGGGATCGAACAGCGAAACCGTGGTGGAGTGGATATGAATTACGATTATCAGCTTTTCAGTGAGGGAAAGGAACCTGTGGAGCACAAGATGGTATTTGATGCCCTGCGCGCCATTGATGTCCTGAAGCAGGATAAGCGTATCGATGCTAAACGGATAGCTGTCATCGGGGAGAGCAATGGTGGACGGTTCGCCATAATTGCCGCGGCGCTTGATCCTGATATTAAAGGCGTCATCGGCATCAGCACGAGCGGTTATGATATTGAGTCGCAGCGCGCCAATATCAGGAATGAAACAATGTTAAGGTTTTATCGTTCCATTGACCCTGATACTTATCTCAATTCTATCCCTCCAAGAAGGTTTGTGATGATGCATGGTGTCAACGACAACATTATCAATATAACATTGGCTGAGAATACTTTTGGAAAAGCGAAAGAACCGAAAATGTTCTATATGATCCCGAACCCAAACCACGGGTTCAGCGAAGAAATGATAACGCCACTTCAAACTGAACTTGGACTTATTTTTCAGTAACCTTTCTGATGACAATTTTCTTCATAACCGTTGGGTATTAGATAACTTTAATAGCCATTGAATCGAGTATAGCGGGTCATCAGGGGCTGTGGCCTAGTCCGGCATGGCGACGGGCTCCAGCGGAAAACCGGAAAGTCCCTGGAATTAATTCCCGGGTCTTTCCGGTGTGTTATGATGAGCAACGGGTCAGCCGAGCGAACCGGACGCGGTAAGCAGTGAGGAACCGTTGGAGCACTGAACGTGCTGCTCAAAGATTCAATCGCCTAAATCCTGGCGTTTTCGGAGAGACCCGTCGATCGTGAGTTCAAATCTCACCAGCCCCATTACAGGTATTATATGAAAGAGACATATTCAGCCACTATGGCTGGCATTCTGCTTGTTACAATGATATCGGGATGTTTAAGCGGCACTACACCAACCGAAAAAACAAAGAGTGATAAACTTGAAAATAGCGGGTTCACACAAATTTACAACATGAAAGGCGGCATAACATAGTGGAAAAATGCCGGATATGAAGTAGTAAAATGGGGACTTTAAATTAGTCAGGTTTTCAAATCGGGGTGCTGCTAATGGTACGTATATATCATGTTTATTCATGTTAATAAGTTTTATAAACAAAAACAGTGTAATGTAGAGGCTATAGCATCTAATGGGTGCAAGGAGGATTTAACAAATGACCGAAATAAAAAATTTTATTTTAAGGAAAAAGAATGGTACCGAAGAAGGTGTATTCACAGGGCGCCAGCCTCGTCAGGCAGCCCTTAAGGCAGCGAACAGGTTGGGAGGGTCAAAAACCGCCCCGGTCGAGATAAGACTCAGAGAGCGCGGAACAAAAAAGATACACATTTTCAAGGGCTGGAAACAGGTAATGCCTGCGCCGGCGAACAAACCTGCCTGGATGCCTGATAAGATTAACAAGCCATTCGTAAAGAAAGTTGGTATCGAAAAGCTGGACAAGCTTTAATTATTCTTTAATTCTTTTCTTTTTTTATTATTATCTTTTAAGTTTGATAGAGAGCGTCTTCCAGTCATTTTCAAAACCGTGAAGGGTAGAAACAGAACCTGTTATCATACCTGTCAGGATTTTCCTGACAAAATCATTCATAGGGATATCTTTCCCGTCTACTTCAAGAGCAATATCTAAATCTTCCATAAAAGATGCCTCGTTTTAACTATGCGGTATGCTCTTAATAGCTTTGCTAAATCATTGATAGCATCAAGCATATACATTAGAATATAACTGAAAAAAAGAAAAGGTGAAGGGATTTCTCCCTTCATTTGATTTTATTTATTTTCTCTGCCTGAGGACGAGGAAGGCTACTGCGAGTAATCCTGCGATTGCAAAGACTGCTTCAAAGCCTGGCTCTGTCTTCTTTGGCGCCGCTGTTGTTGTTGCTGGCGTTGTTACGGTTGTTGTAGGTGTCTCTCCACCTACTGTTGTAGTAACCGGTGTGGTAGCATTCGGTGATGTTCCCGGTGTTGTTACCACTGGTGTTCCTACGCCTGGGGTTCCTGTGCCTGTGCCAGTGCCTGTGCCGCTTGGGATCACGTAGTCAACCGCTGGATAGAATCTCAGAGTGCTGCTATCCGCTGTCACGAAATTCAATTCTCCCATAAGGTTCACTGTCGAATCTCTGGAGAGAGAGACCGATGAATCGGTGTTGTTCATCGTGATTGTCTTTGAATTTGAATTCGGATTTGCATTCTTGAACACTCCATAGGTGTCACTGCCCTGGATCTTTGTCACATCTTCGGACATTAACCAGGTATATCTGAGCTGCACCATATCTGTGGTCGCACCTGCGAACACGCTGTCCACA
>CABMHZ010000139.1 GCA_902386115.1 uncultured archaeon
AAGGATTTTTTTCCTGCCGGCATTATCTTGCATTTTTTACCTTTTACCATTATTATTTTCTTTTATTATCAGTGTTCTTTTTTTCGCCTTTGATCGGCAATGTAAACGAGAACGTGCTCCCCTTCCCATATTTGCTTTTTTCCGTTATCGTTCCCCCGTGCAATTCCACAAACCGCTTTGAGATCGCAAGCCCTATACCTACCCCACCGTATTTTCGGGTCATTCCCGAATCCAGCTGGGTGAATTTCTGGAAGATTTTTTCCCCGTCTTCCTCTTTTATCCCGATACCCGTATCAGAAACCGAAAATCTTGCCGTATCCCCTTCCTTTTTCGCGGTTATTGTAACGGTTCCCCCTTCCGGCTTGCTGAATTTTACGGCATTATCAATCAGATTGATGAACACCTGTTTGATTTTCTGTTTATCCGCCATAATGTGAGTAAGCCGGGGATCAAGGATTTTTTTTATGACCACATTCTTTGCAACCGCCTTTTCATTGACAATACTGATGACCTCGTCTATGGTTTCCGGCACAGGGATTATCTCGAAGTTCAGTTCTGATGTTCCTTCATCTAATTTGACCACGTCAAGTATCTGGCTGATTATGTTGCCCAGTTTATTGCCGCCAGTAATAATATTATCTGTGAAATGCTCCTGTTTTTCGTTCAATTCTCCGGCAGTTTTATCCTTCAGCAATTCAGAGAAACCCAGAATTGCATTCAACGGCGTTCTGAGCTCATGGCTCATTGTATTAAGGAAATTGGTTTTTACTATATTGGCACGCTCAGCCTCTTCTTTTGCACGCGTGAGCGCTTTCTCGGCGCGTTTTCGCTCGGTGATGTCACGAATAAACACGAACATTCGTCCGCCACCAACTTCTGCATAATTGACACTTATCTCAATATCAACAATCCTGCCATCTTTGCACCTCTGGCGGGTTTCGAAGCGGTCCCCGCCTGCCATCATTATTTTCCTCAAATGTGCTGCCGTTTCTTCCGGTTTTTCCGCGGCTTCTACTTCCGTGATGCTCATAGTCAACAGTTCTTCACGGCTGTAGCCTATCAGATTGCAGTAAGCATCGTTCACATCCAAAAAACGTCCCTGGATATCCGTGGTCCAGAAGCCGTCCATGGCAGTGCGAAGAATTGTTTTGTATTCGATCTCATTACGCTTGCGCTCGGAAATATCAATGAAACACTCGATGAGATGCTCACGACCCCCAAGAAATATACGAGATACAGTCTTGATAATCGGGATATTCTTATTATCAGCAGTCAGCAGCGTACGCTCTGAGTTATCTACTTTCTGTCCAAGGTCGGTGACCGGGCATTTGCCCTTCTCAGCCGGGCAGACAAATTTGTTGCACAATTTACCTATAATTTGCTCTCTTGGAACACCGATCATCTCAGAAGCTGCGGGATTAACGTTAACGATCATGTGCGAATCAGCATCTATAACCATAATTCCGCTCTGTATTGACTTCAATATGATCATTATTCGCTGGGCACTTTCTTTTAGAGAATCTTGCGCCTGCTTTTGCTCCGTAATATCCCTGACTGAAGCCTGGAGGACCTGTTTTCCCTTTAATGTGAATGCTGTAAGCAATACTTCTGCCGGGAAATCTTCCCCGTTCGTTCTTCGATGCATCCACTCAAAGCGATTCATGCCTTTATCGAAAGCCTCTGCAATTTTATAATTCGCAAGCATAAATGAATCAGTGCCATCCGGCTGATACGGCGGTGATACATCTGCCGGATGAATTTTTATGAATTCTTCCTTTTTCGAAAAGCCGAACATCCGCAAAGTTGCATAGTTGCAGTCAAAAAACCCTTTTTCATCCAGCATCACGATCGCATCGGATGAACTATCATACAGCGTGCGATATTTCGCTTCGCTGTCTCGCAGCTCATTGGTGCGCGCTTTCACCAGTTCCTCGAGGTTTTCGCGGTATTTCTTCAGTTCCTTCTCCATCTGTTTACGCTCTGTGATATCATGGAACAACCCGTAAAATGCAAGTTTCCCGTTGAAGGTAAATGGAATTGATACGGTCTCTACATCCACGGGAGAGCCATCAAACCTTACGAATTTCTCTTCCATGAGAGGTGCAACTTTTCCTGCCTCCTGTGTTCGAATTCGTCCTTTGACGATTTCATGATAGTCGGGATGTATAATATCAAGCAGCGGTATTCCGCAGAGTTCAGCCTGGCTTCCTGTACCAAGGATTTTTGCCGCCGCTAAATTGACGTACACGATTTTTCCTTCACTGTGGATAACGATCCCGAATGGAGAGGAATCCACAAGACAGCGGTAGCGTTCTTCGCTTTCTTTCAGGGCGTTCTCTGCCATCTTGCATTCGGTGATATCATTCATGATGCCCATCGTCGCCACCGGTATCCCCTTCTCATCCCTGATGAGGGAGATGGACAAATTGACAGGAAATTCCTCCCTGTTCTTCTTCACACATCTTAGTTCCCCGTTCCATATCCCCTCCCGTGTCACCTTTTCTATCACCCTCCGGGCAACTTCAGGGTCAACGGTGAACGAACTGACATTAAGTTTGATCATTTCCTCCGGCGTGTAACCGGACTTTCTGGAAGCAGACGCATTGGCATAGGTGACATTGCCGTTCATGTCTGTGACCACGAACCCATCGTATGCCGTCTCCACTCCTGCCGAGAGTGTCTTTATCTTTTCCCCGGCATGCCTGTACACGGCGATTTCTTTCTCAAGCTCACATACCTTATCCTGGAGCCGGAACAGGCGCTGGCTGTACTGTTCAAAATTCTCCTCATCATTTTTGATAACAGGTTTTGCATGTCCGGGTTTTCCGCATGAACGAACATCGAATACCATTTCAATTTCATGCATGAGGTCTTCAGGTTTAACCGGTTTGAGAATGAACCGGGATGCTCCCAGGGCTTCCGCAAGTTTTTTGTCCTTTTCAGTTACGAAAACTGCCGTATAAAATACAAATAGTATATCCATTAACTGTTTATTTTTATTCAATTCCCGAAGAAGCGTAAAACCATCCATTTCAGGCATCATGATATCGGATATTATGAGGTCAGGTTTTGATACTGTCACCCGCTTCAACGCTTCAATACCGTTGCAGGCTTCAAGCACATCATATTTGTTGAAAGTGAAGATCTCGGATAGGAATTCCCTGTCTTTTTCGTTATCTTCCACGATCAATACTTTTCTCATTTTCTTCCCTCTTCTTTCCCCCGATCGGCAGTTTAAAGGTAAACGTGCTTCCCTCGCCGAACATGCTTTCAGCCATGATCTTACCCCCGTGCAATTCCACAAGCTGCTTTGTGATCGCAAGCCCAAGCCCGGTTCCGCCATATCTGGCGGCTATATCCGGTTCAAGCTGCTCGAACTTTCGGAAGAGTTTTCCAATATTTTCTTCTTTTATCCCGATGCCCGTATCTGCGACCGAGAACTTAGCCATCTCGCCATCCTTATGCGCGGTTATGGTAACCGTTCCTCCTTCAGGCTTGCTGAATTTCACAGCGTTGCTTAACAGGTTGAACATGACCTGCTTGAACCTCTGTTTGTCCCCCAAAATAAAATCCAGTTGGGGGTCTAACTCCGTTTTCAGGACGATATTATGCTTCATGGCTTTTTCTTTCAAGAGGTTGAGCGATTCCGCAATGGTTGTGGGCACAGGCATCTTCTCGATCACAAGATCTATTTTCCCCGCCTCGATCTTACTCAGGTCAAGGATATCATTGATGAGACTTAACAGGAAATTCCCGCTTGAATGGATATTATTTATGAAATGCTTCTGTTTTTCATTCAATCCACCTGATATCCCCTGCTGCATTAATTCTGAAAAACCAATGATAGAATTCAATGGTGTCCTGAGCTCATGGCTCATATTGGCTAAAAATTCGCTTTTCGCTTTATCCATAGCCTCAAAGCGCATTTTTTCAAGACGCATTTCTTCGGCTTTCTTGCGCTCTGTGATGTCCCGGATTATTGAAGTATAACCTGTAATATTCTGTTTATCGTCCTTCAGCGCCACTGCCGTAATTTCCACAGGAATTATTCTTCCGTCTTTTGTGAGCCTTACCGACTCATATCCTGTGAAAAATCCCTCCTTATTCAAGACGCCGAAGCAATGATCAAGCTCTTTCTGTGCTATTTCTTCCGGAATAGTGATAGCGATGGGTCTTCCAAGGATTTCTTCTTTTTTATATCCCAGCATCTTTTTAGCGCCTTCATTCCATGACAGTATATTCCCCTTTATGTCCATGGTGGAGACAGACTCGGGAATATTTTTGACGATTGAAGCCAGAAGGTTGATTTCTTTCTCTGCCCGTTTGCGTTCCGTAATGTCCAGGCAATATTCTATCATCTGGGCAACGTTGCCTTCTTTATCAAAGACGGGATAACCATGCACTTCAACATTCGCAGCATTGCCATCCTTGTCATAATGAATATGCTCTAACGTTGCAGGTTTTTTTGTCTTCTTCACTTCTTCAAGAGTGCAGACACCAACGTCTGAACACGGTTTGTCGCTCCTGTGGGTAACCTCATAACACTTTGAACCTATTGCAAGCGGACCCCTGCGGGCTGCCGGGTTCGCCATTACAATTGTACGGTTTTCTGCATCTATAACATAAAAGGGATGCGTTAGAGATTCAAATATATTAGTCAGGAATTCTTTTTGCTGTACGATCTGTTCTTCTGCCTTTTTGCGCTCGGTTATTTCCTGCTCAAGCTCGATGATTTTTTCCTCAAGCTTTTTTTGAATGCGTTCGCTGTATGTTTTTAAATACTCCTCATCTGTCTTAATGAGGGATTTGGCGGGTTTTATTAATCCGGCTTCATATTCAGTGAGCACGGCAGCCACTTCATCAAGCAGCTCTAAGGGTTCTATGGGTCTGATAATGTATCTGGAAGCTCCAAGCTTAAAAGCAAGTTCCCTGTCTTTTTCGCTGACATAGTATGAAGTATAGAACACAAGCGGTATGTCTTTTGTGCTATTTTCCTTCTTAAGTTCCCGGAGAAGCGTGAACCCGTCCATCCGCGGCATCATAACGTCAGATATGATAATGTCGGGCTTTGATTTTTTAATTTTCTCCAGAGCCTCAATACCATTGACCGCCTCTTCAGCCTTATATTTATTGGATGTCAACAGCTTTGACAGAAGCATCCGGTTAATTTTATTATCGTCAACGATCAGGACTTTCATGACTTTGCCCCCTTTATGATCTTCTCGATGTCGCCCATGATAGTAAGAGGATCAATTGGCTTTTCAAAGTAACCATTGCATCCCGCTTCCATGACCTTTTCCCGGTCTCCTGCCATTGCATTAGACGTTATGGCAATGATGGGTACGTTTTTCATGAACGCCAGTTTGCGTATGCGTCTTGTGGTCTCAAGCCCGTCCATATCCGGAAGCTGTATATCCATGAGGATAAGATCCGGTTTTTCTGATCCTGCCTTCGCTAATGCTTCACCGCCTTTTACTGCTTCGATCGCAACATGACCGTACTTTTTCAATACAAGTTTTAACAGCTTCATATTGATGGGATTGTCTTCAACTACAAGCACTTTCATGTTTTAGCCTCCGGTTTCACGGGGATATGCATCGAGAATGTGCTACCTTTGCCGTACACGCTTTTCACACCCACGGTTCCTCCAAGCACTTCCACTACAAGCTTTTTTGTCAGGTACAGCCCGAGACCTGTCCCTCCGACCTGCGGCGAAATCGGTGATTCCAGTCTCACAAACGGCTCAAACAGTTTCGCAATGTCCTCTTCCCTCATCCCGATACCTGTATCGGTAACATATATGTCTATCATGTTGTTAATACTTTTTGCCGTGAGTAGTATAGAACCATTTTCTGTGAATTTCACAGCGTTCGAGAGGTAGTTGAGGAGGCACTGGCGCAGCCTCCGCCTGTCTGTGCGCATTATAATATCAGGAACATCCACGGACAATGCGAGCCCTTTATCGTTAATGTTATTCCTGAGCGCAGCTACTGATTCGTCCACCACTTCTTTGAGCCTGAAATCGGTGGAATTTACATCTATCTTTCCAGCCTCGATCTTTGATATGTCGATGACATCGTTTATGAGATAGAGCAGTTGCTGCCCCGAGTTGTGGATAAGCTGTATTTGCTCATTCTGTTCTGCGGAAAGAACGCCTGACCATCCCTCAAGCAGGATGCTGGAGAAGCCTATGATGGAGTTCAGGGGTGTGCGCAGTTCATGGCTTGTGCTTGCTATGAACATGGATTTCATACGGTCAAGCTCTTTAAGGCGGAGGTTTGCGCTCTTGAGTTCTTCTGTTGTTCTGTTCAGATCTTCCACGATATTCAGGAGGGATGCCTGGTTCTCGCTCAGTTCCATACTCCTTTTCTCGAGTTCGGCTGTACGCTCCTTGACCAGTTCTTCAAGATGAACGTGGTGACTGACCAATTCATCCTTGATCC
>CABMHZ010000140.1 GCA_902386115.1 uncultured archaeon
CCTACATTCCTCCGGCTCCAGCTAACCTTGCAAGCACCACAGGTTCTTACTTGGTCAACTATACCTGGCAGCCGGGATCAGGCAATGTGACAAATAGCTACAACGTGAGCGTCAACGGTGCCTGGACAAACGGAAGTGCACAGACATGGGTCAATACGAGCACCACCCCATCCGGCTGGGTAAATATCACAGTTTTCGCATTCAACTCAAGCGGAACAGGTACCCTCAGCCCGGCAGGAGCATCACAGAATACACAGGCTCCTGCGGGTTCACTGCCGGCGGTCAGGTACATTAACGGTACAGTGATTGACAATGCCACTCATGCGGGTCTCGCTGGGGCAACAGTATCCATCAACACCAGCCTTGCGACAACGACCGATGCAACAGGGTTCTACTCGCTTGCAGTTGCTGAAGGTTCATATAATCTCACAGCGAGCATGGGCCCGACATATTATACGAATAGTTCGGTGACTGTCTCGACGGTCGGGGTCGCTTCTGTTACGCAGAATATTGCGCTCGTTAAGAAGCCGACGGGGACGATATCGGGAAGCGTTAAGAATAGTTAGAATTCGAGGGATATAATAGAATCGGCTATGAAGAGGTTCATAGCCTTCTTTTTTTTGGTTACTCAGCTAAGGCTGAATATAATCTCAGTTATCATGATATTCTATAAATGGCATCCCTGCTTGCTCTTGATGAACCTGTCCATGAAATTGACAAGCCTGTTGGGATATCTCTTGCATCTTACAGCCAGTCGGGAGTTTCGTGGATTTAGTTGCACCAGGCGGAAGCAATGACGGAAATCCAGACCATGACATAATAGCCACATATATTGGCAACAGGTACACCTCACCAATAAGCAGGTTGCGTATATGCTTGTAAAGTTTGCGGATGATCTTGGGACACCCGGATGGGACAAATACTATGGCTATGCAAGAGTTGATGCAGATCCGCAGAATGGATAAAAAAAGATGATTCCCAGCGAACTGGGAACCATTTTATTCCAGATTGCCAATTAGATTTGTAATCTAATCGTCTTCATTTTCATTTTCGTCTTCTATTTCGGTTTTGACTCCTTTTTGTTTATTTACTTTATTTTGTACTAACTTATGGTTATCTTCCTCGTAATTGTTTTTATGTCCTTTATGGTCACCTTTATGGGAAGATGATACCGTTATTGCCGCGGTTCCACTGATAGTTCCATTTGTCGCTGTAATTGTTGTTGTTCCTGCGCTCAATGCGGTGAATTTACCGTTGCTATCGATCGTGCCTACGGATGTGTTGCTGCTTGCCCAGGAAATAATTGCCGAGATTGCCTGGTTGAACTGGTCAAGTGTTATTGCCACAAATGATTTTGTTCGTCCCACGCTTAAATTTGCAGTTGCAGGTGAAACGGTTATGGTTGTTAATACTGGTGTTTCCCCGAGTGCTGTTACTGTTACTGATGCAGATCCGCTTACGGTTCCATTCGCTGCCGTAATGGTCGTTGAACCTGCTGCCAGGGCATTGAAATTGCCACTTGCATCGATGGTTCCAACCGTTACATTGCTGCTCGTCCAGGTAATTGCTGCGGCAATCGGATTACCATACTGGTCTTTCGGTGATGCCGTGAATCCCTGGGTATTACCCTGGACTAACGTTGCGGTTGCCGGGGTCACGGTTATCGTTGTCAGGACCGGGGCAGGAGTGGTTACTGTTATTGCCGCTGTTCCGTCGTTAAATCCGGTCAATGTTGCAACTGCATTGATCGTGCCTGCACTTGTTGGATTTACAGATGTTGCATAAATACCTGCAGAATTGGTTGTTCCGCTTGTGCTGACACCTGCACCGCTCAGGGTGACTGCTGCGCCGTCTGCTGCCGTAATATTTGTGACATTGACGTTGTCAGATCTATATACAGTTATGGTTTCAGCTGTCGCTGACCCTGTTGTAACGGCTGTCGGGTTTGGCGTTACCTTCAATGCGAATACCGGATATGAATGGCAGCCAGTACTAACGCCTGAGGTAGTAGGTGACCCTAATGTGGCATGACATGTTGCACAAACTGCGATCCCTGTATTTGAAGTTGGGTGTGCCATCGTGCCCACCCCGGCAATGTGGTCATCAAGGTATGTTGCAGATGCTGCCGATGCCGTCGATATTATCAGGAATACAGCCAGTACCCCCAATAACGCTATATTTAATTTTTTATTCATTTGTTTTTCTCCTTTTTTCCTAAATCCAAATGGTCCTGCAAATGAACATCAATTTCAATTCGTAAAAAAACGAGATTGAAATTTGTTTTTCATATGCAGAAGCATCACAAATGTTCGTATCACAACGCTTCGATATATATCTGTTGAAGGTTTTATGAGTTTTTATTGTTTTAAAATGAATTTAAAAGTACAATAATGATTATTTTAGTTTTTCATTGTTTATTGATGGTTATTATATTTTTTTAAACAATAACAGTCCGATTTAAGTGTTTATTCCTTTTCGGACTATAAACATTTTTACAAAAAATAATCAATGAACCTTAAAAAACCAGAAAAAAGTACTGGATTATCCAGATTAATTTTCAAGACATAACATCTACTGTTTAATAAATGTCCCGTTACGGTATTCATCAAAAGCTATCTGCAATTCCTCGTCGGTGTTCATTACGATAGGTCCGTACCATGCCACAGGTTCGCCGATGGGTTTACCGGATATTAAAAGGAAACGGAGAACGTTATCAGCCGAAGTTATTTTTATGTTATCGCCGTCTTTAAAGATCACGAGATGTTCTTTACCTGTTGGACCCGTCTTCTCAGGGTCGAAATATCCACTCCCTTCTAAGACATAGGCAAAAGTCCTGTATCCCCTTTTGACCGGGTGTTCAAATTCTTTGCCGGGTTGCATTGTGACATCAAGATATTCGATATCCACGACGATATCCCTGACCGGTCCTTTTTTCCTGTTTACCTCGCCGCTTATGACCCGGATTTTGATGCCTTTATCGATCAGGACTTCCTGAATTTGTTCATTTGTTACTTCCCTGTATCTTGGTCCCATCATCTTGTGAGTTGACGGCAGGTTCACCCATAATTGAAATCCGCCCATGCGTCCGTTTGCTCCCTTTGGCATCTCCTGGTGAATTACGCCGCTCCCGGCGGTCATCCACTGTAATTCCCCGGGTCTTATAACTCCTTTATTTCCCATACTGTCGCCGTGTTCTACAAATCCTTCCAGCATATACGTTACGGTTTCGATGCCCCTGTGAGGATGCCACGGGAATCCGGCGATATAGTCCTTCGGATCATCCGAACGGAAATCATCCAGAAGCAAAAAGGGATCAAGCAGGGGAACTTCATTGTAGCCGAACGCTCTTTTCAGGTGAACGCCAGCGCCTTCTATCGTTGGTCTGGCTTTTAATATACTGTCAATTTTCCGGATCATATTTTCACTTCTTCTTTTTAGGTTTTTTTTCCACTCCATATTTTTTCTCTCCTCCTGCTCCTTAGTTCAAGGTACACCCCATATTAACGCCAGTATCCCTATTAGTACAAGAATCCAGAACAGGATCTTTTGGGTTTTATCCCCGATACCAAGGTCTATCGCAAAGACCCGGAAGCCGTTCAACGCATGCGGCAGGACGAGTAGAAGCAGTAGAATAACAGAAGTTTTGAGATCGACGAACATAAAATCAAATGGCGTCTTGATCCCGTGAGCCCAACCGATGTGAATGAGCAGGTAAAACACCAGTAAAACCCCGGTGATGCGCTGGAGCAGCCATGCCCACATACCGGTCCCGTACGCCCAGTCTTTTTCCATAGTTACCTCAATATATGTTTCATTTTATATAATATTATTTTCCTCATGAAACCTGTGATGGCATTGGTCGGCGGAACCTTTTTCGGACATACTTCGACGCAGCGATAGACCTGATCGCATTCCCATACACCGGTTTTTATGTTCACTCTCTTTAACATTTCCTCTTTATCATGATATCTTGTATCTGCATAAAACCGCCATGCCTTGGCAAGTGCGGCGGGTCCGAGGTAATCATTGTCCCTTGCAGCAACTGGACAGGCTCCATAGCAAAGACCGCAGAGTATGCAGGCTGCGTACTTATCGACTTTTCTTACTTCTTTCTGCGACATCGGTATCTCACCTGAACCCTCGTTCATGGTAAATCCCGGCTTTACATCCCGGTAATGCCTGAAAAACGGTTCCATATCAACGACAAGGTCTTTTATTACGGTCAGGTTCGGAAGCGGTTCGATGAGGATATCATCGCCCGTTTTTATTTCAGGTTTCGCAATTGCGCCATAAGGTGAAATGGTCAAAACCCTTTCGCCTATGATCTCAGAAACCTGCGTCCTGCATGCAAGCCTCTGTTTCTTATTAATGAGCATGGCGCATGAACCGCAGACAGCGCCGCGGCATGAATACCTGAACGCAAGCGTGCTGTCCTGTTCATCCTGTATCCTGAAAAGCGCTTCAAGGACAGACATGTGAGGTTCGGGGTTTACTTCAAACGTATCGAACCATGATTTTTCCCCGTCAGATCTTTTTATTTTGAATTTCATAACCCGGTATTTCTTAGTTTCTTTTTCGGGTTATATATAACGAATGGTAAGATAAAAAGAGAGTGTGAGATAAGATGCTCACACTTTTTTTCTAAGGATAATAAATCGATACTACCGGAGTTCTTGTAATTCCTCCATAAAAGTTCTTACCCTCAGTCCAGGCGTCAACTTTGATACTTGACCAACTACCGCGCTCTTGCTTCAGGTCATAGTTATACAAAAAGAAGCGGTTCTTCAACGTAGACTCACCAACACTGGCGTTGCTTACGTCATTTTTTATTGGCGCTCCCACCAAGCCCGGACCTACTATCTGACCAGGTTTGTAGTAAGTAACTGTTGCCCATAAACTTACCTCTTTTATGCCGCCGTCATTGTCACTAGCTCCCGAAATAAAAGTAACAACATTCGAAACGGCATGCATTGTTACTGGTTGTGATGTTTCGTTTACACTAATTAATGTATTATTATTTTCCTGGCTGATGCTCATCCCCACTGTGGGTGGTGTAACATCATTCGTTGGAACCACTACATAGTTTTCAGGACTGTCGCAACCTGAAATAATGGTGGCAAGAATGATTATGAAAACAATTCGTGCGATTGAAGAATAACTAAGTTTTTTCGGCATGTACATCTCCCTTTTTTATAAATCGAGTCGGGCTGCTTGACCCCAACATTTTTTTAATGAATTCACACCTATATAGTTTTATCCATACCCCATCCCGGATATATTTTTAAACATGTAGATAATCTTGAGGGGTTACTATGAACCTGAACGACTTAAAATTTGACAACGGTCTTGTAACAGCGATTGCCCAGGATTACCAGACAGGCGAGGTGCTTATGGTGGCATTCATGGACAAGGAAGCCCTCAAAAAGACAATCGAGACAAAAAGAGGATACTACTGGAGCCGCAGCAGGCGAAAGCTCTGGAAAAAAGGAGAAACCTCTGGTCATGAGCAGATAATCCATGACATACTGATCGACTGCGATGCCGATGCCGTACTGCTCAAGGTGGAACAGATCGGAGGAGCGTGCCACACAGGTTACAGGTCGTGTTTTTACAGGACTATCGAAGGCAAAGTCGTGGGCAAAAAGTTATTTGAGCCTGAAGATATATATAAAACTTAAAGTGAGTTGGTGGTATAAAATTATTATTATATTAAATTAAACATTAAAATGCCGAGATACGGAGAGCACAGAGCACTTTCTCAGTGTTCTCTGCACCTCGATGGCTAATATTTTATGAAAACTATTTTACATCCCACATTTCGCACATGTATGAAATAAATTTAGTATTTTGAAAATAATTAATTAGCGGCGTATTATCAATATATCGCGATGTAAATATGCACACAATCGTCTTAGACAGGATTTACAGGATCGACAGGATAAATATTTTTGTCGTCAAATCCTGTAAATCC
>CABMHZ010000141.1 GCA_902386115.1 uncultured archaeon
ACATTGGGCAGACGCAGATTTCGAGGTTCATAAAAAACCTCAATCGCAGAAATCTTTAAAGGACTTTTTCAAAGGCTAACCGAGACAACAATAAACGCTCAGGGCTTCCAGCCCTGAGTAGTTTACTCCAGCGCGCAATCTGGACACGCCTTTATTGATCTCAAGCCAGTTCCTTGTTGTGCCCCGCCCATGCCTACTTACATGTTTTTATTACGGGTCTATCTAACAGGAGTCCATACTGTTATCCCCGGCACTCCTTTGAAATCCTCATCTCCTGTTGTGATGTGCGATATTCCATTCGATTTCATTATCGAAACATGGAGTGCATCACGGGTCATCAATTTGTATTCCCTGCAGTTATGCATAACAAGCCTGAAATCCTTCGGGGCATCAAGGATCGTGATATTTAACGATAATATCATTTCAATAGCATTCCAGCATTTAGTTAATTCCTGGATATTATCCGGATTCTTTTTCAAAAATTGCATGGTTGCGTGCAAAGGAATCTTAAATGTTAATCAGCAGCCGCCGATGTGCGAGGAACGAGCGCCGAGGCGGCGTGCTCTGCTCCTGGTAGCAATTTCTAAGATCTGAACTCATTGGGACCCATCCATTCCTGACGCCGGGTGAATGCCCGGGCTATGTGTCAGAGAGTCGCCCGGGGGAGATACCCTGGCGCAGGGCATGATGCGATAGAAAAGTCGGATGCTTGAGCTACCGGTTTCGCATATAGCCATCACTCCAGGACGAGAGTCCGCAAAAGAAAAGAAAGTTAAGGGTCGACAGATCTCAGATGTTTAAATTTTGGCTGTTGTATTATTATATTTTTCATAAGTATCAAGAATGTTTTTACAAAAATATTGATGAAATAAGAAACCAGAATTATGGCCATCGCTTATTGTTTTTGCAGAATTGGGATTCTCCATAATTTTCTTGCAATGAGCGATATATTCAAGTGTGGGAGTCTTATTTCTATCTATC
Source organism: uncultured archaeon (assembly GCA_902386115.1). Classification (GTDB taxonomy): domain Archaea; phylum Halobacteriota; class Methanosarcinia; order Methanosarcinales; family Methanoperedenaceae; genus Methanoperedens. The sequence continues at coordinate 982 of CABMHZ010000141.1, forward strand.
TGTTTTAGGTAATTTAAGAATTGTCTATTAGATTCATCCCTGATCTTATGAATTCTTTTCAATTTTTCTTGCAGGAACACGTTCTCTGCAACAGTTTTGAAATGCAAATCTCCATATTCAGTAAGGTCAATTTCTTCATTTATTATATCAATGACTTCCTGAACATGTCCTTTATGAATATGAAAAAAGTCTGGCTCTAAATGCGATTTAAGAATCTCATTACAGAGTTCACTTCTGGATTTGTCTCCTCTCTTTTCTTCGATCGCATTTAGTAAATGTTCATCTGGGGTTATCGTAATTTTCATAAAATTACTCCATTTTTTCTTTGATTGATGATTCATGTCTTTTATCTCTATTCATTGATAAGATTGGAACTATAAAATGAGTTAGAATGCGATGTGAAAGTATTCATCTAAGGTTAATTTGAGAACTTTATTGCTTCAAATCCTCAAGAGTCTTTATCCCAAGGTCGGGCGAAGCAAGGGGGAGGCGCGCGCTCATCAAGGTAACATTTGATCAGCAGCCGCAGGTGTGTGAGGAACGAGCGCGGACGCACGGTGCTCTGTCCCTGAGAGCAGTTCTAAGGATCTGAACTCAAGGGACAAATCCATTCTTAATGCCGGGTGAATGCCCGGCTATATTTCAGAGAGTCGCCCGGGGGCGATACCCAGGCACCGTTCATGTTGGCGGGGAGTAATTGAAAAAACTTTATTGACAAAACCGCAGAAATATTTAGATGTCCTGCTTCATTTAATCGATACTATTTATTGAAAGACGGTATATGGAGGTCGCGTTCCGAAGTCCGGGGCTAATGAATTAGCTTCTCTACAATAGGCATTATCTGCCTACAATAGCCTCAATTCGATCGGAGTTTTTGACTTTTATATTTATAATCTGATAATTATACTAAATTTTCTGCTGCTTGAAATATAGGTCGGTGAAGTTTTTGCTGATATTTCAATGTCCATTTGAGATATGTTAATATGGTAATATAGTAAACTATAAATATGGTAAAGTAATATTGAGGTATATGTCATCAGTTCAGATTAATGAAGAAATGTTGAACCGTTTACGAAATTTTGTTGCCTCAGAATATGAAGGGAAAGTATGGGGAAAAATCTCGGAACATATAGAGATTGCCATTAGGGATTATCTTGACATAAAAGAAGGATGTCATAAGATAATCATAACAAATAAATCAGACAAGAGATTCTATAAGCTAAATTTTAATGGGCTACGAAAGGAGGCGATCATGATGCTATCGCCCATTGAAGGTACAAATCAACGAATAGTTATTCCAGCAGAAAAGGGGTACTGGATAAACCTAATTTTAAAGGGTTCAAATGGAAAAGAGATTTCAGGTAATCCTTTACTTAGCCTTCGGAAAGAAACATACACGGAAGGCAGAGATAACCCAGATTATTATAAATATAAAGAACTAAAAAGTGAGACTACACTAAAACATAAAATCCACTTAAAACCGTTTGAAAAATTAGTAATATATGCTGAAGAAGATATTGGAAAAGTTCAAGATATTGAATTTGAATTTGCCGTGGATTTGGGCGAGAAGTGATAAGAAAGCGGTCGTATAAAAACATCGGCTAAAATTCATTTTATCTCTATCTTCGTCCTCTCCCCCGGCACAAGCCCGCAGCACATGCCATAATAATTTATCTCATACCCGTTCTCTTTCGCGAACCTCGTGCTCTTCACTGTCGGCGCCGCAATGCCGCTCACACCGCATTTAATAGCTATCTTCTCGATCTCTTCCCTGTCCTTCCCGCTTGAATGCGCGCATCCCAGCACGACAGGGGTAGCAGGGAACATTTCCATTGCCTTCGTTATTACCTTCT
>CABMHZ010000142.1 GCA_902386115.1 uncultured archaeon
AACAAAGATAAAATGCCAGGAAGTGGTGAACATCTTTGCAGAAGCAAGAGCCATCAGGGGAAATGACCTCACAGTGAGAAAAATTATAGGAGCCGAGGTGCTCGGAATAACCGCCTGCCCCTGCGCCCAGGAAATAATGCGGGATAAGGCGAAAAATGAATTGAAAGCTCTCGGGGTAGATGGTGAAATAATAAAGAAGTTCCTTAACCGTGTGCCCATGCCAACCCATAACCAGAGAGGCAGGGGTATTATCTCCATCGAAGTCCAGGACGACAATTTCGTTTCTCTTGACAGGATAATCAATATAATCGAAAGCTCTCTGAGCTCGCAGATGTTCGAGCTTTTAAAAAGATCGGACGAAGCGGCGGTTGTAGAACGGGCGCATAAAAATCCTAAATTCGTAGAGGATTGTGTCCGAAGCATGGCGCAAAAGATAGTAAAAGAGTTCCCGGAACTGGCTGACGATTCCATAATCACGATCAAACAGATCAACGAGGAAAGCATCCACCGCCACAATGCATTCGCGGAACGGAAATCCACGCTCGGGGAACTGAGATACGAGATCAATAATATCGGTAGATAAGAAGGACTTTTGCAAGCACCATCAACATAGATATAAATACGGATATTATAATTATATAAATTATGTAAAGCCATTTTTCTTTCAGCCCGAAAACCTCCCACCAGGTAATTTTCCTGACATCATCCCAGTCTTTCCTGTACCACACCTCGTTTGAGGGCTGGTAGCGGCTGAACCTGTCAACATAGCAATCGTGGTCTCTTAATGATTCGTATGAATCCGGGCATTTCACTGCCCCGCAGGTAAAGCGCTTCTGGCAGCCAAGATTGTGGGCGGGGTCTGAGTAAACATTAGATTCCATATATTATAATAATAAATAGTAATTTTAAATATATAAACATTGTGTGATAAATTATCACAGGCGAAAACATTAATTTACCGTTAGTCTAAGTAAGCCTGTGAATAAAATAGGGATAACCGCCCTTGTACCCCCTGAACTGATATTTGCCTGCGGCGCAGCGCCGTTCGATGTAAATAATGTCATACCTGCGTCAAGAAAATACCCCGGGAACAAGCTGTGTGCATGGACAGCCATCTGGAAAGAAATGCTTATCAAAAAAGAAATTACAGTTGATTCTCTTATCGTGGTCGCCGGAGGGGACTGCCACAATGCCCTTGTGGACGGGCAGAAAGCGGCAATGAGCGGGATCCCCACTCATTTTTTCTTTTATCCTTTTGACGGTGACCTGGAATACCTTGAGTCGCAGCTGCACAGGCTTTCGGGTTTTCTTGGCGGCATCAGGTCACCTGAAGTATTAAAAAAGATTCAAGAACTAAAAAAGCAGGGGCAGATGCTTGATAAAAAAAGGTGCCGCGGGAAGCTGTCATCAGCAGAAGCATTCAGGATATTGATATCTTTCAGCGACCTGACAGGTGACCTTGCAGGCTTTAGCCGGGCTATATCGGCTCTGGAAGAAAAAGATATTGATGTCAGGAACAGGGTGGCGCTGATAGGTGTGCCCCCGATTTACCATGATTTTCATGAAGTAGCGCAAACGCTTGGGCTGCATATAGTGTTCGACGAGCTACCGTATGAGTTCATAAGGCACGGGGGATGTGATATCAAGGAAATGGCGCGGGATTATTGCGGTTATACCTTCGCGATGCCGCTTGAATCCAGGATAGATTTTCTCAAAAAAGAACTCAGGAAGCGAAAAGTGGATGCGGTCATACATTATACCCAATTCGCCTGTCATCATATGCTGGAGGACGAAGTGTTAAGGGAAAAACTGGATTATCCTTTGCTGACTATCCAGGGAGACCTGCCCGGAAATACCCCGCAGCAGATAAAACTGCGGCTTGAAGCCTTCAGGGAGATGCTGGATAGATTATGATTTTAGTCAAGCACTTAATATTTGAAACATATTTTATGAACGCTTTGCGCTCTTTGCGTGCTTTGCGGTGTATGTTTTTCGCCACCGCAAAGGGCGCAAAGTCCGCAAAGATTAAATCTAATTGGGGTAGCTGTTTATGATCGGGCTGGATTTAGGCAGCACGGCTGCAAAAATGGTCTGGATAGAAAGCGGGGAAATCAAATTCCGCATTACTCCGGCTCACAACTGGAAGGAGCTTGTGGAAGGAATAGACGGTGATGAAATAATTTCAACCGGGTATTTCAGGAATTCTGTTCCCCATCGCGCATCGCTTACTGAATTAACGGCAGCCGTTTACGGAGTCAGGCATTATTTCCCGGATGCAGAGGTCATAGTGGACATAGGGGGACAGGATACGAAGGTCATTGATGTCAGGAACAACAACTTTATCATAAACGACAAATGCAGCGCTGGAACCGGTGCTTTTCTTGAATTCGTGGCAAATTATTTCAGGATCGGGCTAGAGGAACTTGGCCCCATGCATTTGAATGCAAGGCGAATACCTGATATCAACAACACATGCGGGGTATTTGCACTTTCAGAGATGATTTCGCAGCTTGTCGGAGGTTATTCAAAAGAGGAAGTTATTGCTGGTATGCATTATGCTTTTGCGCGAAGGATCTCCCATATGGTGCCTGAGGCACGGTCGATTGTCCTGATAGGCGGCACGGTAAAAAACGAAGGGATGGTCGCTGCACTGAGGAATATACTGGAAAAGGAGGTACTCATACCTGATGAACCCCAGATAATCAATGCTCTGGGAGCCCTGGAATATTATTCTTAATGCTCAAAACTATGCTCCAATTTCTTTCCCTGTGACACTGTCTATCCTTAATTTCCTGCTTTCCAGTGCTACGAACCAGATGGGGTAATAAAAAAGTTCAAACTTAGTTATATCGGCATCGCCATCGATACCTTTTATTATTTGGCGGAGTGTTTCCTCTGTAAGCACCGGTGTATTCGCCTTTCCGGAAATTTGCCGTATTTCGGGGCAGCTATAAGTTTGTTTTATGTCCGGGATCTCAAAGTTAATAAGAAAAGAATATAATTTTAAGTTCCCTTCTTTTGAAAACGTTACCGTTTTCCTGTCCTGAAGGCGGTGGATGATATTTCGTATTGTCGCTTCAGATAAGCTGGTCTTAAGTTCAAGGTCACCGATGGTAATTTTATTATTCCTGAAAATTTCCAGTAATATCCTGATCTCGTTCTCATTTAATCCAACCAGTCTGGAAAGACCTGTTGAGTATTTTAATCCGTTTTTGATATCCGCAAATTCGCCGCTTACTGCATCTACAATAAATGAATGCGATGCAATACTCTTCATGATAAATCCCTCCGGAGAATTTATTTCGACCCATGCGAACGGATGATGGATAAGCTCGATAGATTTTACATGCTCCTTTTCCCCGAACAGCAAGTATTTTTTCTTCTTTTTTTCTTCAATAATAGCTTCTATCTGCTCTTTTAAAATGTTCGCTCCGATCCCGTTTAATTTTACTCCGCCGGTTTCACGAGCCTCAGGTACCTTTTCAGTCTCTTCTGATTCTCCGGTTCTCTCTACAACACCAAGACTTGTTTTCAGATCTGTAATTTTACCTGTTGCTTTCTGGATCAATTTCGGGGTAAGTCCTTTATGCTGCGTGATTCTCTGGGCTGCCTTCATCCTGGTTTTTTCTTTCACGGTATTTCCCATGACAAAAAATTCACCGGTATTCAATTTAGGCAATAACTCCAGTTCTTTCCTGTCCGTAAAAAAAAGATCAACCGCTTTCAGATCGTTTTCTGTCGTTAATTTCCCGATGAACTGGTTCCCGCACTGGGAGAGGACATTTTTATTTACGAGCGAAGGTCTCTGTGTCGCAACAAGGAGACCCAGACCTCTTTTCCTGCCACGTTTTGATATCTCCTCGATCTCCTTTAATGAGTCCTTGCTTTGCGGAACAAATTTGTCAGCCTCTTCGACGATCAACAAATATGGCTGACGTACCTGATTTTCTATTTCATATAATTTACTGGCAAAATCAGTTACAACTTTTCTTTGATCCATTACATCTGAAACATCAAGAATAAGGGAAACGTTGTTTTTTATCGATTTTGCTATGAGATCATTGAAATCAATTCCGATATTGACATCAGCTTCTTCCCCGCCGATCCAGAGCATCTGGAATTTCTCCTTCAAAGAGAAATATTCCCCCTCGGTATCAACTATGCAAAAGGCGATATTATTTTGCAGCAGTTGCTCGCAGAGCACTGCAATAAAATAGCTTTTACCGCTCCCGCTCTGACCTATTACGCAGGTCCTTCCTGTAACCAGTTCCTGGGCGTCAATAAATACATCTTTTTCACCTGATTTTCCGGAAAGAAGCTGTATTTTATCATCCATGATGAAAGATTATCCTCAAACCATAATATAATTAATGCCAATAAAGTGGTAACACTTGGCTGAATAACGATTTTTTAATATACCACTATGGTACCACTGGCGTAAAGCGTGGGTGTTATCCCTTCTCCCTGAGGGATGACTACCTTAAAATCGTATGTTCCGGTTTTATTGAATTTAATAACAATCTGCCCGGCTGTTCCGAGTTTAGGATTATCGTACGAGCCCATTATGAATTCCGGCGTGCCTAACCCACCAGGATAATCAACCACTTTGATTAATACGGTCTGCCCCGGGTGAATTGACATTTGATTCGGTTTTGCACCCCAGTTTACAATTTGAATTTCTTTAGTTGGAATATCCTTTGCCGGGTCGTAAATCTTTACGTCAAAATCAGGAACTGCGGTGGCTATTGGAGTTGTAGCTGGTTCCGTGGCTGTCACAGTAGGAGCAGGGGTTATTTCAACTATCTTCTCTACTATTTTTGGAACTTCTACCGTATTTGTTATATATCTGACTTCAGTTCCAGGCTGGTGGATAACATAACCTACTGCAAGCCCGATTACGAAAAATAATACTAAAAGAGGATATAATGTGTTGCCTTTTAAATCCATATCTTTACTCCACTATGTATCTTAAATTATTCAATGAGTTATATACGTTTCGATATCCTCTTTAACAGGGGTGAAAAAAGGATCGTTGCATTGAATTATATGTTCGATAAAAATAACGGTGCTCCAAAGGCATAAGTTAATAATCGGGATTATTCATTAAAGAGTCCGGATATTCATGATAAGAACTCATTATTCAACACAAATAACACCTGAAATGAACGGCAACAGTGTAACGATATGCGGATGGGCTCATGAGATACGCGACCTCGGCGGCATTACTTTCCTTGTAGTAAGGGACAGGGAAGGCATGGTGCAGGTAACGCTTTTTAAAAAAGCCATAGATAAGGACGTGCTTGAGGTGGTACGGAACTTAAGCCGTGAATCGGTGGTCGCGGTCACGGGAAACGTCAAAAAGGAAGCAAAGGCGCCCAACGGGATTGAACTTGTCCCGACAAAGGTAACCGTGCTTGGAAAAGCAGACTCGCCGCTCCCGATGGATACAACGGGTAAAGTGGATGCAGACCTTGACACAAGGCTTGATGCCAGGTTCATGGACATGAGGCGCCCGCACACCCAGGCGATATTCAGGTTAAGGCACATAATGCAAAGAACCATCCGTGAGTTCCTTGACGGTGAAGGTTTTGTTGAAATAACAACGCCAAAAGTTGTCGCAACAGCCACGGAAGGCGGCACTGCCCTTTTTCCGATAACGTATTTTGAACGCGAGGCTTTCCTTAACCAGAGCCCGCAGTTGTTCAAGCAGTTGATGATGTCAGGAGGACTTGACCGGGTTTACGAGATAGGACCGATATTCAGGGCTGAGGAGCACGATACCAGAAAGCACCTGAACGAAGCGACATCGATCGATATTGAGGCAAGCTACCTTAACAACGAAGATGTTATGGTCATACTTGAGAACCTTGTACAACACGTCTATTCAACAGTTGCGGAAAAAGGCACAAAATACCTTGAAACGCTGGGTGTGGAACTTGTCATCCCGAAGACGCCCTTCAGGCGCATCACATACGACGAGGCGATAAGTATCGCCCGCGAAAATGGCGAAAAAATAGAATGGGGCGACGACCTGTCCACGGAATCAGAACACTCCATCGGGAAAACTATGGGTGAGCATTATTTCATCACCGACTGGCCCACGAAGATAAAACCATTCTACGCTATGCCATACGACAACAAACCTGAGATTTGCAGGGCTTTTGATATGATGCACCCGCGCATGGAATTATCATCCGGGGCACAGCGTGTGCATTCGTATGAACTTTTGCGGCAGAATATCATGGATAAGGGTCTTAACCCTGACGGGTTTGAATTCTATCTCAAGGCGTTCAGGTACGGCATGCCTCCTCATTCCGGCTGGGGCGTGGGATCAGAGAGGCTCCTCATGACCATGCTCGGGATAGATAACATACGCGAGGTTGTACTCTTCCCCCGTGACAGGAAGCGGCTTTCCCCATAAAATATTTAACTTAATACGATAAGTCTAATGTGCAAAAAATCATGAGAGACATAACTTTATTTGACATTTTTTGCTATTTACAAGATGAGGGATACAGATGAGCGCTGAAAGGGATATTATAATAGAGAGGCTTGAGCAGAAACTGGCTGCAAAGGACAGGGAGTTCGAACAGATGCAGGAATCCCTGCGAGAGACCGTTATCGCAGAAATTGAGAAAAAGTTTGCAGATAAATTAAAGATCAGGGAATCAACTCTTGACGAAATCAGGACGAAATACGGGGAAAAAGTAAATGAAATACTGGATATGAATAAATCCCTGCGTGATTCTGTGCTTGAGCAGAAGAATTCCAGATCGGATACAATGACCGGGATAGAAGACAGGATGGGCAGGCTTGAGCGAAGGTTTGTGGAACTTAACAGCGCTTATGAAGGCGTGATGAAGGAACTCCTT
>CABMHZ010000143.1 GCA_902386115.1 uncultured archaeon
AAATCCATAATGGGAGAATACAGGATACACAATGCGAACGTGGTGATACGCGAGAATATCACTATCGACCAGTTGATAGATGCAATTCTGGAAAACAGGAAGTATATCCCGGGCATCGTTGTGATCAATAAGATAGACCTTGCAGATGAATATACGCTCAGGAACTGCAAGGAAAAATTCCCGGATGCGCTTCTCATTTCTGCTGATAAGAAAACACACATTGATGAGCTTAAGGAATTGTTATACGAGAAACTCGGGTTCATAAGGATATACCTTAAGCCGCAGGGGCAGCCGCCTGATATGAAAGAACCATTGATAGTAAGATATGGCTCCACAATAGGTGATATATGCGACAAACTTCACCGGGATTTCAGGAAAAGGTTCAGGTATGCACTTGTCTGGGGTGATTCCGCAAAGCACAAGGGACAGCATGTGGGTCAGGACCATATGTTGTATGACAATGACATACTAACGATCATATTGAGGAAATAATGAAACCCGTAACACCTCTTCTTACTGTCGACACCGTGATAATTTACAATGAAAAGATCGTCTTTATCAGGCGCAAATATCCTCCATTCCAGGGTCATTTCGCACTTCCCGGAGGATTTGTTGAGGTAGGTGAGACCGTTGAAACAGCGGCTGTACGTGAGGCAAAGGAGGAAACCGGGCTTGATGTTGAGCTGGTCAAGCTTCTGGGAGTGTATTCTGACCCTGCGCGTGACCCGAGGGGTCATATGGTCACGGTATGTTTTCTTGCTGTGGGGAGCGGAAACCTTAAAGCAGGTTCAGATGCTAAAGATACAGGGCTTTTTGGTATAACCGAAATACCAGAACTGGCATTTGACCATAATAAGATCATAGAGAACGCCAGGAGAGATATAAATGGAATTCTGTCCTAAATGCAAGAGCATGATGATGCCCGCAAAGAACGTTTTTAAGTGCAGGAAATGCGGGTTTGAAATGGATATCAAAGAACATGTAGTTTCAAAAACTGAAAGAAAGGAACGAGAAGTAACGGTACTGGAAGAGAGGGAAATGGGTCTCCCTACCACGCGGGTCAAGTGCGAAGACTGCGGGAATACTCTGGCATACTGGTGGCTGAGACAGCTTCGCTCGGCAGATGAAAGCGAGGTCAGGTTCTTCAGGTGCACAAAGTGCGGGAAGACATGGAGAGAGTATAATTGAATTTGAGGGTTTGGGGGCGGCTGCATATTTCCGTGATTGTCTTTGCGTTCTGGAATTATGATATCTTTTGTGTTTTGAGGTGCTCCGTCACCGACCTCGTTTTCGAAAAACGAGGCATCCAGCGCAGGTGCTCATAATTTTATTGTAAACATATCGTCTGAAATCTATTTTTCGGTTCTGGCGTAGGCTTTAATTTAAGAGAAGTTGAACTGCTTTAGAGTTGATGAACAAAACCCATGTTTTTATTAGAGGAACTGAAATTTTTCCTGAAGAAAGTTATTTTGGCATAGCATCGCTTCGAGCTTAAAGTTCAAAGGGTTCTGTCAAGTCTTCGGTTGTTTTGATGTTTTCAAATCGTTGTCAAGAATCGGTTGCTGGATTGTCCTGAAATGTTGGAGTCGATAGAGTAAAAAGTATATATAATATATCCAATATTGTAATACACTAATCATCTCCTCATGTAATAAAAAAACATTGCATGAAACACCTTCGGGTGGAATAAAAATTAAAGGAAACAAATTATGGAAAATAATTGTTTTATTAAGGCTTTAATTATGACTCTAATAGTCGTAATCGTAGTCCTTAGCATAACCCATACAACGGAAGATTAGGCATGTAACTGTATGAAGGTAATTGTAAGAAGAAAATATATGAGCACCATTATTTTTTTTGGTGCTCAAAATTAGAGGCGTTTTGAATAAGTGTTTGCCACTTATTTTCCCCTTCAACCTTGATACCGCATGCTTCGGCAGGAGTCTTGCCATCAAGGGCTTCGTGCGGTCTTATGTAGTTGTGGAATACCTGCATACCCTTCAATATCGGGGTATCTTTCTTTTTCAATCCACGCATGACCTTTTCCCTGTCTCTGATTTCTCCGTTTATCCTCTCCATCTTATTGTTATTCATATCCCCATCGAGTTTTATGGCGTTGATATGCTTGGAGCGTGGGCTTGAATTTGTATAGAATTCCCGATTAAAAGCATCGTGGTAAGATTGTAAACCGTCTGTTATCAGGACATTGGGCTTTCTTCCGGCGATTTCCTTTCCTTCATGAAATAACCCCTGTGCATCGTGCTTGAATTTAGTATCAGCGACTTCCTGAGCTATCCAGTATCTTGTTTCATCGTCCATGAGAGCAAACAGATATTTCATGTTGCCACTGAATTTCATAAAAACCTCATCGGCTCTCCATGTATCTGAGACTTGGGGTTTCAGCTTATCGACATACTGTTTCATAAGCAAGGAGTATTTTTCAATCCAATTACTGACCGTTTGATATGAAACATCAACGCCTATGAATTTAAGCGATTTCTGAGTATTCCTGAGTGATTCCCCGCTGAAATAGAGTTGCATAGCGGTTGTTACTGCTTTTGGGTTATGCTTCATTCTTTCAAAGCCTATGTTGATGCTGAAAGTTCTATGGCAATCCAAACACTCGAATCTTTGAATATCACCGCTCTTGTTGTGCCTCATGCCATTTTTCTTGAGGTTGGACGAATGACAAAATAGGCACTCTGAAATAATTATCGGCTGGATTGTAACGCTTTTCTTTACCTCTTGTCTGATGCTAAAGCTAAACTCAACCGCAAAGATGTGTTTGCACTTTACACCTCTGGACTCGTGGTCTGGGCAGTTGCATTTCCAGCCTATTTCTGTTGAGACGACATTATAAAATCTATCGCTTGATTGTGATTTTACTTTGTAAGTATTGTCATCAATTCTCTTTATCTGACCGTCTTTTTCAGCTATTGCTTTTCCCCTATCTTCCCTTGTACCGATGACTTCGGTGTTGGTATTATTCAACTTGTTCCTATAATAGTCTCAGGATCGGAACTAGAAAATATAATTTACATTGACATAAATAAAACTTCTTATGTATTTTAGTAATATTAGGCGGCATGATAAACCGGGAACAAGTTCTGA
>CABMHZ010000144.1 GCA_902386115.1 uncultured archaeon
CGATTATGGCAAGGTCAACTATCTCCGGAAGCTGAAGGACGGATTGATATGCTTTGAAACCAAGAATTCCAGATTTTTTAAGATTTACAGGATAAACTTTGCCCTTATATCCTGATCCCGTGAGATTTTTCATCAAAATATTCCCGACAGAACCACTTTCATCACTTGCACCGACCAATGCAATGCTTTTTGGACTGAAAACCGTGTCAAGCGACATATATCTTAAAACCCCTTCATGAATTGAGCGTCTCCACCGCATATAAATATATATCAAAGTATGATATAAGCCTTTTTGACATGCAAATCTAAATGAATATTATCTCGATCGCAAGCACTATGCTCGACACGAGTATCGCAATCGGCGTCACAAACAAACCTATCTTCAGGAAATCAGTCATAGTCGTGCTCCATCCGTATCTCTTTGCGCTCTCAAGCCACAGGATGCCGGCAAGAGCGCCGAAAGTGGTGAAATTGGCGCCGAGATTCGAGCCTATCACAAGCGAATATGCCATCGCAGTGTTCATATCAGGGCTCAAGCCCGGATGCTGCAGTATCGGGAGCATCATGGCAGTCATGGGTATGTTATTGACGAGATTGCACATGAGCGCGGATATAAGTGAAACAAGGAAAGTTGCTGCCAAAATATTACCGCTTAAATTCGCGAACAAAACCTCTCCCGCATACTGGGCAAATCCGGTAACCTCAAGACCTTTTACCACTATGAAAAGCCCGATTACGAACATCACCACGTTCCACGAGACACGTTTCAGCCTTTGTACCGGTTTGCCTTCAACAAGTATCAGGATGGCTGCTCCTCCAAGGGTCACGACAGATAATGGTATATTATAAAAATTCGCAACACCACCCAACAGAATGACCGCAACCAGCACCCCGACACCGAGAGCGACAAGCCGTTTATTACTGATCGGGACCCTGCCATTGTCCCCTTCATTAAAGCTTGCAGGTATATGCTTCCTGAAAATACGTTTCAGCAGGTAATAGTTCACAATGCCGGCAGCAAGAGTGGGAAGAAGCATGTATCCTGTGAATCCGAAATAATTCAGCCTGAAACTGTCACCTATCAGGATATTGGTCAGGTTCCCAATATAGAGCGGCATCGAAAAAGTATTGGCTGCGAAGAATGAGGCGTACATGTAGGGTTTAGGGTCGATCCGCGCGTTCCTGCAAAATATGAGAATTATCGGGGTCGTGGTAAGTATTACCACGTCATTGCCCGCGAAAAGCGATATTAGCGAGACTACGATGAACGAGTACAGGAAAAGTCTCTCGCCATTGTTTTTTGAGGCGCGGATAGCCCTGTACGCGCAGTATTCAAAGAAACCGTAATCATCAAGAAGCGTCGAGATGACCATGAGCGTTGCAAGAATAATTACGACGTTCCAGGTAGTCACGAGAGGAACAGGCATCTCCGGCGTTGAGATTCCCATCGCTTCGAGCACATGTGCAGGTTTTAGCAGAAAAACGATCGTCAGCGCCGCGCCTATCAGGGCTGCATGGGCTTCGTTGAGCTTTTTCGGCTTCACTACTATCAGTACGTAAGTAAATACAAAAACAGCAATTGCCAGAAGCTGGCTTGGTTGCATGGATGCCTATAAGCGCTCTTCTGTGAAGTCTTTGCATCCACGATTGGTCTCATACACGTTTTTCTTTGCGAGTGTGCAGGAACCATCGTACTGCTCTCTATTGCTTCCTTTTACTTTTGTTGTGAAGTATCTGCAATCAACACAATACTTCAAGATTCATCCTCCAAAAAAAATTTTTTTGACATATTTAGTATGTTATAGATTCTATGAGCCTGAATAGATATAATGAATGCATTTTAAAATAAATCCCCTATTGTGGCTTTCATCAAAAATCTGATATATTCAAACTCATTAATAAAGTTTACTCAGGACAGGGCTGTTCATCACTTTGATATGAATTTTACCTTAGAAACCTGACCACTTCTCCCTCCCAAACAAAATCCAGCCAGGGTAAATCATCTATAATAATATAATAAAAACATAAAAAATCCTCGACAATGGTCGAAACATATATAAACAAATATGACCAAGATAGTTAATTATATGCTCGATCAATCCATTCGTTCATGGAATCCCTGGTGGGCGCAGAAAATGCTTCCTTCTCTTACTGGTATAAGGAGGGATATTACAGGGGAAATTATCAAAAGCTTCGGCACCCCCCATATAAAAGATATAATCGGAGTAAGGCGGTGCGGTAAAACCACAGTTCTTTACCAGGCAGCGGAGCACCTGATGTCACAGGATGTATCTTCCAGGGATATAATGTTCCTGAACTTCGATGACCCCACAATAAATGCATCCTCATTTGAAGAACTCCAGAAAGAGATATTCAAAATAAATCCTGATACATCTCACCTGTTCCTTGATGAGATCCAGCAAAAAACAGGATGGGAACGCTGGGTCAGGACACTTTACGACACAAAAAAATTCCAGAGGATATTTATTTCGGGCTCTTCTGCAAGCCTCTTATCCCGGGACATTGGAAGAGTCCTGACTGGCAGGCATATCACCTTCAATATCACTCCATTTTCCTTCAGGGAATACCTCAAAAAAAGAGGCTGGGAGGATTTCAGTCCGGAATTCACAGCATATAATAAGGATAAGCTTCTTCATTATCTTACCGCATATCTCGAAGCCGGAGGCTTCCCGGAAACCGTCGGGCTTGATGATTTCGGACGAAAACAAGTGCTTACCTCACTATACAATGATATCATCGCCAGGGATATCTCCTCAAGATATGGTGCATCTTTTGAGATTACCGACAAAATATGCAGATTCATGCTGACAAACCACGGTGGATCGTACTCAAGCAACAGTGTTGCGCGAGCAACCGGCACGGCTGTGGAAACAGCCGAGAAATATATCGGATATCTGAAAGAATCTCTTCTGATAAGCGACCTTCCGGTTTTTTCCTTCAAACTGAAGACCCAGTTCAAGCAGAACAAGAAAACATACCCTGCTGATACCGGTTTACGTAATGCAGTTTGCATGAGATTCTCCAGGGACATTGGCAAGCTTGCAGAGACAGCAGTATTCCACGAGATCAAAAGACAGAATCCGGAAGTATTCTACTGGAAAAACCAGGACGGTTATGAAGTCGATTTTGTGGTAAAAGAGGGGCAAAGGATCGCAGGGCTTTTTCAGGTTGCATGGAACGTGATAGAAGAGAAAACACAGGAGCGTGAAGAACGTGCTATTGCCTGTGCAATGGACGAATTAGGTGTTACTTCGGGAATTATCCTGACAGAGGATTACGAAAAGACCTTCGTGAAAAATGGAAAAACCATAAAATATATTCCGTTATGGAAATGGCTCCTTATATAGCCAGGGTTCTCACTATCCTTTCGTGAAGCTCTTTGTTTTTAGTCCCGATCATCGACATTCCTGTAGCTTTTACATCATTATCAACTATCGGTTTTCCCCTGAGGTCGGAAAGTTGTCCACCAGCCTCTTTCAAAATAAGGGCTGAAGCCATAATATCATAACCGCTCACGAGCCCCCTTGTATCGATAACCCCGTCCAGCGTC
>CABMHZ010000145.1 GCA_902386115.1 uncultured archaeon
AGTATTTATAAGAGAGAGATAATCACTACTATTTACATCCAATATGCAATATTTGCAGTAAAAGAGTTAATGTTATCGAGGAACATCTTTAACATTACCAGCCAAAATGTGAATTTTGTCAAATAAGTTTTGTTAATGAATCTGATTTCAAGGAACATATAAATTCGATTCATTTGTGTCCAATATGTGATCAAAAGTTCAAGACTATTGAAGAAAGGGACTTCCATTTAGTCTCACATCCAATATGCGATATATGTAATGAAAGAGTGAATATCATTGAGGAACACTTCGAATATTACCACCCCAAATGTGAATTTTGTCAAATAAGTTTTGTTAATCAATTTGAACTAAATAAACATTTAAAATACATTCATTCATGCTTATTTTGTAACCAGAAGTTTAAGACACTTGAGGAAAAAAACGATCATATAGTTTCCCACCCTAAGTGCAATATCTGTGGAATCACATTACTAACCAAGGAAAAGTATGAACATCATTTATTATCACATCCTAAATGCGAGTTATGTGATGAACAATTAAAAAATAAAAAAGCAAAATTAAACCATATAAAAGAAGTTCATTTATGCGAAGTATGTGGGCAGAATTTTAAGACATTTAAAGAACGAGAATTACACCTAATTTCACATCCTAAATGCGAGTTATGTGGAAAATATGTGAAAACTTTAAGAGAACACATGTTCAACCACCCATTATGTAACTTTTGTGGGGAACGTTTCAATAGTATTTCAGAATTCAAGAAACATCTCAGAAAATTTAAAACCCACATCAAAAATAATTACTATTTTTCGATAAATATATTTTTTATAAATGGAAAATATTATTTCAATCAGTTTTTTGATGATAAAAAAATTTTCAATGAACTTCATCCGTATTATGATAGAACAAATAAACACTTTATTATTAAAACAAAGAATCAAATGAATAAAGTTCTTAAGATCCTTGATAGATACAATTATGAAACAAAATTGATAAATTATCCTTTAGCTTATACATTAGAAATTGGATCAAAACCACATGATTTTGATATACTTTTCAAACATACCGTGTATAGCTGTATGAGGGGTAATAAAATAACTCTTGTAATGAAAGATCTGAAATGGGTAAATAAGGCAAAAGAAATGGGCGCTATTCCAGTTAGAGAATGGGAGATAATTAATATAAATAAAAGTTAAGTCTCTAATGCCGTATTTCTTTGTAACTTTCTTTTTCCATAGAACGAAGTTATATCGAATGCGATAACTTCCTGTGTTTCATCATATTTCCCTCTCCCTCACACTCGCAGTCCACATATCAGCCCAGTGCAGTAACAGCAGCAGCGGCTCTTCCTTGTGCGCCACCGAGCGCCCCTCAGGCACATACATCCCATCGTGGTAGGCGATCGCCTGCGCCTCTGCATCAGAAAGCGGGATATATTGCGAAACAAGATACAGGCTGCGAAGCGAAAGCCCCATAGCAACGATGTCAGGATTTATGGTGTATGCGCCAGTTGGCTCGCCATTTTTTATTTCAGGCAAATAATAGGGTTTGCCGGGCATTCCCACCTTCCCAATATCATGGAACAGACCAACGATAATGCAGCTCTCCTCGCTTATTTCCGGCGCAAGGGCGGCGCGGATTTGAAGCAGGGTTTCAGCCACTCCTATGCTGTGTTCCAGCAGTCCGCCCTCCCTGTTCAGGTGGTATTTTGTGCTTGCGGGGCTGGTTAGCCATGTTGTTTCGGAATGGAGCATATCGATAAATTTGTTCACGGCTTCTCTGCGGTCATGGATTTTGGAGAGAAGGGCTTCGTAGCGTTCTTTCATTTGAATCTTTATGATCGCTATTGTTATATGAGTTTGTAGATATAATCTTCTGCAATTAATATTATTTGACTATTATTAGCATTATTCTTAAATTTCTGGTGGACAGACTATACTGCTTTTTATCTGCGTTCATCTGCGTTAATCCGCGGTTTTATATCGTTATTCCCGAAGAATTCACCAAACACATACATACAATCATGGTATACGATCCCTGCGCCTCAACATCAAAAAGCTGGATATACCGCGCAAAAATATAAATTCAATGATGATATAATGAAAGATATATAAGAGCCGGAGTATATGAAACTATAACAATGACCAGACCGCGCATCAAAATACCTAAAGAAAGAATAGCAGAATTCTGTAAAAAGTGGAATATAAAGGATTTCTCTCTTTTCGGTTCAGTGCTCCGTGATGATTTCCGTCCGGACAGCGATATTGATGTACTCGTTACTTTCAGTGAGGATGCAAAGCACACGTTGTTCGATCTCGTCCATATGGAAAAAGAACTCAAGGAAATTTTTAAACGAGAAGTAGATATAGTCAGCCGCAGGGGTATTGAATCCAGCAGGAATTATATTAGAAGGAATGCTATTTTGAGTTCTGCGGAGGCTGTTTATGCAGCGTGACAGAGAGTATATGCTGGATATTCTTGAGGCTGCGAAGCTTGCCATACAATATATCGATGAAAAAACCAGGGAAGAGTTTTTTGGAAATTCTCAGTATCAGGATGCTGTCATCCGGCGCATTGAAAT
The DNA here is from genome assembly GCA_902386115.1 of uncultured archaeon. Classification (GTDB taxonomy): domain Archaea; phylum Halobacteriota; class Methanosarcinia; order Methanosarcinales; family Methanoperedenaceae; genus Methanoperedens. Next base: position 2,579 of record CABMHZ010000145.1, read on the forward strand.
AATCGGAGAAGCTGCGCGCCGTATATCAGAAGAAACGCAGGCTGCATATCCGGAAATTCCATGGAATGATCTGATTAGTATGCGCAATGTTATGATACATGAATATGATGATATTGACTTCGGAATTGTGTGGGAAACCGTAAGAAATGATCTTCCTCTGCTTGTTGATTCCCTGGAAAAAATACTTGGAACCACTTAGCCGAGAATAATGATAAATCTTAATTCATTCGCTTCGTACATCCCCCTTACCCCTCATCGCCGAAACAATGATCGCAGGCACAGTGATAATTGCAGAAAAAATAAAAGCAGTTGTAATACCACCGGTAAAAGCTTCCTGCACTGCCACAGGCATACTTCCTCCTCCTACAACGAACATGTTCATCATCTGGTCAAGAGGTATGCTTCCCAGGATAAGCGGAAAAGATATTCCCATGCTCAGTACCATGCCAGCGCTGTTGAAAAATGCCCTCATCGATGAGGTGACGCCCCGCCGCTGCGGCGATACCGATGACATGATGGCGCTTGTATTCGGAGGCTGGAAAAGACCTGAGCCGAAACTGTTTATGAACATCCATACAGCAAGTATCCAGTAAGGCGTATCGTAATGCATCGTTGCCAGACCCAGAAGACCCGCGAGTGATATGACAAGACCGATTGTGCTTATCAATCGTGAGCCGTATTTATCAGACAGGACTCCGCCTATCGGTCCTGTTATCGCAAGACCTATGGCAAGAGGAATGGTCATGATGCTTGCTGTGAGCGGGTCTAACCCTCTTGGTCCCTGGAAGAAAAGAATAAGCAGGATCATTACCGCGCCTCTTGCTATTGAATTCAGCAGGTTGCTTAACTGCCCGTATGAGAATATCTTTATTTTGAAAAGATCCAGGTCCATCAACGGATAGGTCGCTCTTTTCTCAACGTACAGGAAGGAAGCAAAACTTATGATCGCGATAACAAGTGACAGGAGCATTGGAAGCGATGTCAGGCCGAGAATAAACCCTGCAGTGAGGTATATCATAGATGTCAGGAAGGCGATAGAAAATAAGATCATTCCTTTAATGTCGAATGTTTCTCCTTTTGGCAGCCGGGCAATATCTTTCAATTTATAATGCGCCCATAGCGTGACAATTATGCCTATCGGGACGTTAATAAAGAAATTCAGCCGCCAGTCTATAATTGTAAGAAAACCTCCAAGTATGGGACCCACGACAAACGCAGCAGCCATTATCATACTTAAGATTCCCATTGCTTTTCCCAGTTCGTCACGTTTGAAAGCATCAGTTACTATTATCGTGCCGTTAGCTACGAGCATCGACCCGCCTATAGCCTGCAGCACCCTGAACGCGATAAGCCAGCCGATATTCGGGGATAAACCGCACAGCAGTGAGCCGGCTGTAAATACTGCCAGCCCGTAAACGTACAGCTTCTTCCGTCCGTGGATGTCTGCAAGCCTGCCCCAGGCAGGCGCAAGTATAGTGAGAAGAAGAGTATAACTTATCAACACCCACATTATCCCGAAGAGGTCAGTATTCAGTTTCACCATCATCGTGGGAAGAGCGATTATCAGGGTGGTGGCATTCAGTATCCCGACAAGCATTCCGAGAGAGGTCACTGAAAGGGCGGTCCATTTATAATTGTCCTGGATATTTTTATCAATGTTAGCGTCCATAATAAATCTCACAAAAGGATGAAGGGCTGTTTAATAATTCTCCTATACTTAAGATTATGTACGAAAAAATCGCATTAAATAAACTTTTGTTCACACAACCCCAAAATTCAAATTCACAGACCAACATATAATGCTCAATGACAAATATTATAATCACTCATGAAAAATATCAAATCCCGGCATACGTTGCAGGTAAGGAAAATAATCGCGCCGGTATCATTCTCATTCATGAAGTATGGGGGCTGAATAAAAATATCAGAAGCCTCACTGATCGATTAGCTGCACAGGGGTATATAGTTCTCGCACCGGATCTTATATCCCAGACCGGGATCACGGAAAAAATAGACCAGTCAATTCTGGCTGAGGCAGCCAATCCTGCTACCCGCGATGAAGCCCAAAAGAAAATGCGTGCAGCCATGACCCCGATCAGGTCGGAAGAATTCGGAAAAGAAACCATCGAACGGCTCAGGATATGTTTCAACTATTTAAGGCAGGAATATGGGTTGGAGAAAATTGGAGTTATGGGATTTTGTTTTGGTGGTACTTACGCTTACAGCCTGGCAGCCAGTGAACCGGATCTTGCTGCCGTTCTCCCGTTTTATGGTCATGCCCCGGAAAAAGAAGAAGAATTGTCCAGAATCTCATGTCCGGTCATGGCATTTTACGGTGAAAAGGATATCGCCTTGGTACAGGATTTGCCGCGGCTTCAAATGTCTATGAAAAAGTTAAAAAAAGATTTCCGGTTTAAAGTGTATCCGGATACCGGTCATGCATTTATGAACGATACGAACCCGACAACGTATAATAAAGAGGCAGCAGACGATGCATGGAGAGAGGCGTTAAAGTTTTTAAAGGCACATTTGTAAATTAGAACAGGGATTTGAAGAATATGACTATGCAGCAAGAACAACCAATAAAAATCAAGGTCATCATAGGCAGCACAAGACAGAATCGCTTCAGTGAAAAACCGGCACACTGGATATACGAAGAGGCGAAAAAGAAAGCCGGCGTAGAGATTGAGATCCTGGATCTGCGTGATTACCCGATGCCTTTCTTTAACGACCCGGTATCTCCTGCAATGAGCGGCGGAAAGTACACGGACAGGACAGTTAAAAAATGGGCGGAGAAAATAAATGACGGCGATGCTTTTATTATCGTTTCGCCCGAATACAACCACGGTTATTCCGGCGTGCTTAAGAATGCCCTTGATTCCATATTCCCGGAATGGAACAGGAAAGCAGTGGGTTTTGTAGGCTACGGCAATGCAGGAGGCGCCCGTTCGGTTGAGCAGTTACGGCAGGTCGCTATCGAACTTCAAATGGTGCCGATCAGGAGTGCTATCCATATCCCCGTTGACGTATATATGACGGTCATGAACGAGAAAGTTCCAGTAAATTCTGAGCTATTTAAACCATTGAAAATGCCGGTTGATCGGGTCGAGGTATTCCTCAGTGAACTCATCTCTATGGCAAAGGCATTAAAGGTCGCCAGGGAACAAAATATATAGAGAAAACTTGATATGATTGGTATTATTTCATGCAAACCAGGAACGAAAGCATAGTTCTTTCCATACTTGTATTCGGAACATTAATGGGTGCGCTCGATTCAACCATAGTGCTGCTTGCGCTCCCGTCAATGACAGAGGGACTGAGCTCAAATCTCGGGGCAACGATATGGGTAATACTGATCTACCTTCTTGTGATCGCAGTAACTACAATGCAGTTCGGGAGGATAGGTGACCTCTTTGGAAGAAGCAGGATGTTCAACCTG
>CABMHZ010000146.1 GCA_902386115.1 uncultured archaeon
AAAATTAGTAATACCCGGTGAATTTCTTTCTGATGATCCGTCACAGGCTGATGAAGGGACATATGTTGATAACAACAGGGTTTTCTCAACAGTTTTCGGAATAGCATCTTTTAATAACCGCATCAGGGTCGTTCCGCTGGCAGGGAAATACATACCCAAGCCAGGTGACATGATTGTCGGCATAATTAAAGAGGTCACGTATTCTAACTGGATCGTGGATATAAGATCGCCTTACGATGGGCTTTTACACATATCCGAGTTCCCGAGACGTATTGAGAACGATGAAATGTCAAAGTACCTGAATCTCGGTGATTCTATAATGACACTCGTCAGGGATGTGGATGCCAACATGAAAGTGGAACTGACGCTGAACGACCAGAGGCTCCGACCCATAAAAGAAGGACGCCTGATCGAAGTGACGCCGTCAAAGGTACCCAGATTCATAGGCAGAAGCGGCTCCATGATAGCAATGCTGAAAAATGAGACAAAGTGCAACATATTTATCGGTCAGAACGGAAGGATATGGATAACGGGTAAAGAAAAAGGAATGGAACTTGCTATAAAATCTCTCCTTAAGATCGAGAAGGAGACACATATTTCAGGTCTTACTGACCGGATCACAAAGTTCCTGAAAGATGAAAAAGGCGAGAAAGTAAAAGAACCTGAGAAAAAACCGAACAAAAGGGCAGAGGATAAAACAGAAATAACTGAACCAATGTCGGTTGAAGAAAGCACAAAAGAAAGTGAAGAAAAGCCGGAATCCGATGGAATTCTTAACGAACTCCTCGGGGACGGGAAATAATATTTACTGTGAAATTAGCGAAGAGGAAGAAAAGAGAAGAGGAAATTTATGAGTAAACCAGAAAAGTTGATTGAAGACGGCATACGCATTGACGTAAGGAGAGCCGATGCGTTAAGACATATCAAAATCGAGGTAGGCGTATTGAATAGAGCGGACGGCTCATGCTATTTTGAATTCGGCGGCAATAAAGTGATGGCTGCTGTTTACGGACCAAGGGAAGTCCACCCGAGACACATGCAGAAGTCAAACAGCGCTGTCGTGAGGTACAGGTACAACATGGCATCGTTCTCAGTTGAGGACAGGAAGCGCCCCGGACCTGACAGGAGAAGCATCGAAGTATCCAAAGTAAGCAGGGAGGCGCTTGAACCAGTCATATTCCAGGAATATTTCCCGCGCTCTGCGATCGATATATTCGTGGAGATCCTTCAGGCTGACGCAGGGACAAGGACGGCAGGAATTAACGCTGCTTCAATAGCCCTGGCTGATGCAGGAATTCCCATGAAGAGCCTTATTTCTGCCTGCGCTGTAGGAAAAGTTGATGATACTCTTGTACTTGATCTCAATAAAGATGAGGACAACTACGGACAGGCGGACATGCCTATCGCTATGACACCTGACGGCAGAATAACGCTGATCCAGATGGACGGGCATCTTACAAAAGATGAGTTCAAAGAAGCCATTGAGATGGCAAAAACAGGATGCCTGGCGATCCATGAGCTGCAGAAGGCTGCGCTTACTGAAAAATACTCAGCCCAGATGGAGGGTGTGAACAATGAGCAATGAAATAATCGCGGAACTGCATAAGGATTATATCTACAATCTGATGGTAAAACAGGAGCGCGAGGATGGGCGTGCTTTTGACCAGTACCGTGAACTTGTCATTGAGACGAACGTCATTAATAAAGCCGAAGGTTCGGCGCGTGTCAGGCTCGGTGATACCCATGTGGTCGTGGGTGTAAAGATCCAGCCCGGAACACCCTTCCCCGACACGCCTGACCAGGGGGTCATTATTACGAACCTTGAACTTATTCCGCTGGCATCACCGGTATTCGAGTCCGGACCTCCCAGGGAAGACGCAATTGAACTCGCTCGTGTTGTGGACCGCGGGATAAGGGAATCCCAGTGTATCGATCTTTCTAAACTTTGCGTCACAGCAGGCGAAAAGGTCTGGATGGTTTTCATCGACGTACACGTCCTGGACGATGGCGGGAATATAATGGATGCTGCGTCATTTGGTGCTGTAGCTGCACTTTTGACTGCGAAACTGCCGAACAAACGATATGATCTTGGAGAGGACGCCCCTGTACCAATGAGGAACGTACCTGTTTCCGTAACGGCAGTTGAAATAGGAGGGTCTATAATGCTTGACCCGTCACTGAATGAGGAAAGTATCGCAGGAACAAAGCTTACGGTCACATCCAACCAGGAAGGCGATGTATCAGCCATGCAGAAGAGCGGGGTACAACCCCTGACAACCGAACAGATAAATTATATAGTGGATATGGCAATTGAGAAGGCAAAAGAAATAAGAGAAAAATTCCTGGTGATATAATCATGGTTGAACTCAAAGCAAAAGGACGAAAAACAAGGTCAGCAGGCAGATTCGGGACACGCTATGGTGTCAAGAACAGAAAACTTGTCGGTGACATTGAAGAAAAGATGCATGCAGATTATGCATGTTCAAATTGCGGCGCGATAAAAATGAAAAGGATCGCTACAGGGATATGGAAATGCACTAAATGCGAAGTCACCGTCACAGGCGGCTCGTATGTGCCTCAGACCCCGGCGCACCTGACGGTCATGAGGGCTGTCCATGGCGAGAAACGTCAAGCCGCACTGGAAACTCCTAAATAATAAGGTAAAAGTATGGTATATAAATGCACCCGCTGTAAGCGGGCAGTAGAGATAGATTATCAATACAGCGGCATCCGCTGTCCCTACTGCGGACACCGCATTCTCGTTAAAGAAAGACCCGTGCTTGTGAAGCGGGTTAAAGCCGAATGATAATAACCACATCACGCAAACCTTCATCTAAAATACGAACTTTCTGCAAACATCTGGGCAGGTTCACGGGCTGGGAATATGTAACCCGTGGAAAGACCAGCCGTGAGGATTTTTCGGATGAACCTTTTTTACTGGTTGGCGAGTTTAAGGGTAATCCCGGAAGTTTTAAGTTTTTTATAAATGGAGCACCCGTTCTCTCCATATATGCCAGTGTTTCCCTGGATAACGATATGCATCCCGGAGAGGAGCCGGTCATTGAAGGTGATTCTCCACTGGCTAACGCTTTTCGTAAAGTGACGGGGTTTAAAGAATTTAAAGACAGTAAAAGAGTTATCCGTTTTAATGACAGGATCGAATTTATTGATAAAGGGATATCTTATATCGTTTTAAAAGTAATAAGTTCAAGAGGCGAGGGTATTGCTTGATCTGTTCAAAAAAGAGGAAATCAATGCTCTGAAGGTGAAAATAAAAGAGCTTGAAGATGAGAACAGGAAACTATCACTGATACTTACGAAAAAAGATGATATAAATAGAAAAACAGTAGCTGCCAGGCAAGAAGTTGACACTGACCTCAATGAGGCGAAGAAGCATATAC
>CABMHZ010000147.1 GCA_902386115.1 uncultured archaeon
CCTTCGTTTAGCGCAAAGCCGTCGGAAAGCCATTCATCAGGCATGAATCTATACCCGACGAGATAATCCTTCCCCACCTGTTTTCTGACGGATGCCACTACCTCAAGAGGAAACCTCATCCTGTTTTCAGGCGAGCCGCCGTATTCATCCGTCCGTTTATTCGTCCTTGGTGAAATAAACTGCACAAGCAGGTATCCTGTGGCGCCGTGAACCTCAATCCCATCGAACCCTGCTTTTTTTGCCCTCTTTGCAGCCTCACCGAACTTATTTATCAGGTCTTTTATTTCATCTCGTGTCATCTCTTTGGGGATAATCTTCGTTTCAGGAGTGAGGTAAGTTTCAACAGGCGAGGGGGCAACTGGCGCAAGTGCATATCTTCCTCCATGATATATCTGGAGAACCGCATATCCTCCGGCATCTTTAATCGCCCCTGCCAGCCTGCAAAGCCCAGGAATAAACCTGTCATCGTCAACCCTTATCATTCTTGAAGAGCCGGCTCCTTTGGCATCAACAGCCGACGCCTCAACCACAAGCAACGATACGCCTGCCTTTGCCCTTCTTGCATAAAATTCTATCATCTTTTCAGAAACACTCCCGTCCGGGTTTCCAAAACAGAGGAACATAGGGGCAAGCGTGATCCGGTTCTTTAGGGTAAGGCTGCCGATCTTTAATGGGCTGAATAACGCTTTGAAGTTTTTCATATACAAACTCATTTTTAAATCATAAACATTTTTGAGGATAAGACAGATGGAGAGGTTTATTTCTCCATCTTATTTTTCATGTCCTGAGCCGGCATATGTAAAACATGGCACCTATAGCACTGCACTCCAAGACTCTGTTGGAGAGCTATGGCATTGTTCATGTTTCCATCTGTTATATTCTGCCCCATCTGGTCTATAGTTGCAAACACGTCATCACTGACATAGTAGAACCTTGGCGTATCGTGGCAATTGGAGCATGCAACCTTGACGTCGGTATACAAATCCCTGAACTGGTTGAAGCTATCATTTGCAGCAGACTGGTTTCCTTTAGCAGCATTTACTCCTACACCTGCATAGGTTCCTGCCAGGGCATCCATGGAATCTCCCCAAGTCATGTTCCCGTGTGTGGTACTGACATTTACCGTCTGGAAATTTCTCCAGTAATATTTTGCCCATACCTGGGGTTGATTATCTCCGTGGCATTTGCTGCATGTGGCTCCGATAGCTCCTATATCCTGGAATGACGCCGGCGTATTGTTCGCAGCGAGGTCTTTTCCCAACATATCCACAGCTGTGGTATTGAAGTATCCCTTCCATTCCGGGACTCTATCTGAGATGTTATTATACAAGACTGCGAATTCATTGTAATTCGCACTGGCATTTGCCATATCTCCTTCTTGTAAGTTTACTACAATGCCATCAAAAGCCCCTGCCATCGCAAACATATCTCTTACCCATTGACCACTAATGGTCTCGGGTATAGACCCGCTATAGTATTTATCTAAGGCTCCGGGAAGAGATTTTTGCATAAATTCGTTGTACAGGTTTTCGAAAGCGGTCACAAGCCCTATTCCGTGCCCGTTAGATTCTATTGCTGCCGCATCGGCTTTCGGTATTTGTAGTTCAGCACTTGCGCTGGTTTTTGAGCTGGCAATAGCAAAAGCTATTCCTGTCAGCAACACTAAAAGAACTAATACGATTCCAATTCTATTCATTTTCATATATCCTCCTTTAACACTTTCTTAAAAAATAATTTAATATTATTCCGTATATTAAAGTTTTTCAGGTATGCCCCAATTTAAAGTTATAACTTTCAGTCTACTGATTCAGATTTATCTTTCTTGGCGCATGATTATTTTCAGGCACAAGTGGAGTGATAGCAAATATTGGCAATACGGTAAGAAGTATTCCTATATCCACTTAAAAATTTCAATGTCGTTTTTACCATAATCGTTTTTCCTCCCTGGATAGCAATCTATCCGCAGTTTATTTCGATTTTACTAATTAATATTATTTTTCCATAATTGTGACCAAATTAGCTCCAAATCATGAAAAATGTCTGCCCCCTCATTACTTCCGAGCCTCCGGAAATTATCGCTGGAATACACCTATCGCTGTAAACGTCGGAGCGCTAAATAATAACCTCCATCATACCAGTTTTATGTCCTTCACATTGATAATGTCCAAAACGACTATTTGGATATGGAAAACCTCATGCACTCAAGATCTGATGTTCTGAATTCAATTTCAAGGTCGGCAACTGGTGGAAGGTCTCGCGTCTCGTAGCTGCACGAAGGACAGCTGCATCAGAGTCCGCCCGAAACCACCGACTGGCGGGGTAATCTGTGTAGAAAAAATGCAAAAGCGGAATGCTTCATTTTCTAAAAAGTTCTGCTATTTTTTATACAAAAGCGCTCCGCTCAGCACTGCAAGTAAACCTATCAGCACAAATCCCACGCCGCGCATGGCGATCATCGCGTCCAGGGCTGATGCTATTCCCCACAGGGTCAGGAAAAATCCTGCGCCGACTAAAGAAACTGCAACTCCGATGGTGAATAATTTTTTTCTTGATTTCTCTATACCTTCTACTATTTCATTGCCGATATCATGTTTACGTGCTTCACCTAAACCCTGGGCAAGGGAGCTTGAAAAGCCGCGGATAAAATCTATTACACTTTGCTGCACTAATCTTTTCCCCTGGCTATCAGATACCCAACTATCAGCCCGCCGGCAAACGCCCCCGCAACATATGCGATAGGATTTTCTTTTATTGTTTCTTCAGCTTTTTCTTTTTTCTCTTTCATTGCTTTGGTCAGTTCATCTATCTTGGCGGATAGATTATCTACCATCTTTGATACTTCTATTTCTTCTGTCATGGAATTACCCCCGTACAAAAGTATGTCATTATCCCGTATATATAGGTTTCATTGCTCTTTTCGATGGTACTTCTATTGCATCGGTAAATTACAGCTTTTCCATCAGCTCCGCCCTGATTACCTTCATTACCCCATAATCTCCCATCCACACCTTCTCGGTCTCTATCAGATTGATCCTCTTCTTATAATACGGCGCATCAAGCACCAGCGACTCATACTCCCCGCCCTCACCGGCGATATGCACCCTGTACTTCCTGTTAAGCGCCTTCAGATCCCCGATAAGTTTCTCATCAAACCTCCTGCCGAGCCATGATTCATCCATTCCCCCTGCTGCCACTTTTACTATCCTGATATCCATCAATCCTATCATCTCGAGAAGCAGGCTCTCAGGATCATTGTGCCACAGGGGGGCATACATCGAAATCCCCAGTTCATCGCATATGCTCCGCACGCGCGATGCCTGGTATTCTGATGCGATGGCACCGACCGCGACGCCATCAACTTGCACGCTGCCAAGCGCCCTCTTCAGGTCTTCAAGTTCCTTTTCCTTTTCGCCCGATGAAGCCAAAGAAGTCAGGGGAATGCCGCAAGCCTCTGAAATTAGCCCCGTAAGATGGATATTAGCGGAATGGAACATATAAGAGTCCTCGTTGGCAGGCACTATTGTTATCAGGTCTGTTACCACATGACCTTCCTGCATCGCCCTGTATATGGCAAAAGATGAGTCCTTGCCCCCGGAGATTAGCGCAGCCAGCTTCATTCTTCGTAATCCGATTTTTTCTTCTTTTCTTTCTTCTCTTTCGCGCCCTCGAACTCCTCAACATCCACGACATCAAGAGGTGTGCTCTTCAATGCCTTGCCTATCGTGGATTTTGCTATCCTTGCGGCATGCTCCTCGCTTTCCGCATCAAAAACCCTCATCTCAAGCAGGATGCCCACAAGGGCTGTCCCTGCCGCCATGAAAACGCTGTCAAAAGCCTCGCTGCAGGCGGGGCAGTTGGTAGTGCCCACCTCTATCTCAACAAAATTCAGGTCAGGGTTAAGCAGTTTTCCCACTTCCGATATCGCTATGTTCATCGCGTCCTCGACGCTATCAACGCTCTTCACAAGCCACGCGGCTTCCAGTACAACAATATAATTCGTCATTTTATTCCTCTTTTAGATCGTAAACAGTTTATCATCACTCACTTTAAACACGCCGAGTTTCACACCGGCATCAAGCCATGCATGCCCGTAGCTGAAACACGCAAGGGCATTCACAGGGTCTCCCTGCTCAAGGAAAAACCTGCCGTCATCATAATACGCCTGAGCCATCGTGGAAAAATCATCCGCGACCCTCCTCAGATGAGAATTATCCTGCGGCGCAACCTCAAATGCCTCCAATGCTTTACGCAACAGGTTTTCATATCTGTTAACTTTCTCATCAAGAACAGCAGGTTGTGTCATTAGCGTACATAATAATGGGGCAGATATGTAAAGGTTATCGTAAAAATTAAATAAATAGAAAAGGTAGAGGATTATATGATTTTTGGATAGGATAGGATAGGAAGTGAATCATATTAGTGCTATTTATCCTCTACTTAAATCCTACTTTGTTCCTGTATATAATAGGTTTTTCCCAGATTTATACCCAAATTTAATCCAAATCAGATTATGTAGCTTGATTTTGCTCCCCGAACGGGTTACCCACACTTGAAAACAATGCAATTATACGGATACGCCCGGTCATGGAGTCATCCACTTTAGCGCCCCAGATGATACGCTTTGAGCCCGGCACATGCTCTGCCATTAATTCCCCGATATGCGCCACTTCATCAAGGGTCATATCTCCACCGCCGATTATGTTTATAAGGAGACCGTAAGGGGATGAGATATCAGGTGTGTCAAGAAGGGGATTGGATGCAGCACGGGTCACGGCTTTCTCGACGCGGTCAGCTCCTTCGGATTCACCTATCCCGAACGAGGAAATCCCTCCCTTTTCAAGCACTGCCTTCAGGTCAGCAAAATCAAGGTTCATCAGGCTCGGTTCAGTGATGGTCTCAGTGATGCTTTTAATAAGTGCGCCGACAAGGGAGTTAGCCACAGCAAAAGCAGCGCGCAGGGGCAGCTTGCCTGCAAATTTACGAAGTTTTGTGTTATCGATCAGGACTACGGAATCACATGTTTTTTCCAGTTCGCGGATTGCTTTTATCGCATTCTGCCGGCGGACATATTCTATCTCAAAAGGCATAGTCAGGCACGCGATTGTAAGGGCGCCCTGCGCATGTGCAATTTCAGCAACTACGGGAGCGGACCCTGTACCTGTACCCCCGCCAAGACCTGCCACTATGAACACGATGTTGCTGCCTTCAAGTTCTGTTTTTATCTCTTCATAATTCTCGATGGCACACTGCATCCCCACTTCGGGATAACCTCCGCATCCTTTGCCGCGGCATTTCTCCTTTCCAAGAAGCATAAGTTTGTCCGCTTTTTGCAATACAAGATGGTTGATATCGGTATTTGCTCCTATGATTTTTGCGCCGCCGACACCTTTTTCAGATAGGTAGGTCGTGATGTTGCAGCCAGCGCCCCCGAGCCCGATAATGGACACGGTCGGTCTTGATGCTTCCAGAACTTTTTTAAATTTTTCCATAATCTAAGATTAATAGATTCTTACGGATATAAAAATATTGTTGAAAATCCTGGTGATTTCCGGATATTTTTATCCAAAAATTTTAATAATTACTCTCAGAAATCTTTTTATACATGGAAAAAAATTGTGGTACGATCGATCGTGTTGTCAGGATCGTTGTCGGAATAGTATTGCTGTATGTGGCAGCTACAGGTATGGTACAGGGAATTGTAATGTATATAGCCGGATTATTAGGTTTGATAATGCTTGCTACTGCAATCCTGGCTTATTGCCCGTTGTACGTCCCATTAAAAATAAACACTGCCGCAAAACCAAAATAATTTTTTCTTATTTTTTTTTAGACACCTAATAGTTTATATCCCTGTCTAATTATTCAGGATGCATGCGCATCGGAGTCATAGCAATACAGGGTAATGTGCAGGAGCATGTGAATGCTGCTAAAAGGGCTATTGACCTGGCAGGCTGCAAAGCAGAAGTCATAAAGATAAAACATAAAGGACTCGTCCCTGCCTGCGATGCCCTTATACTTCCGGGCGGTGAGAGTACAACGCTTGGAAAATTGATGGAAAAAGAAGGCATCTCCGAAGAGATCAGAAAAGTCGCGCATGCAGGCGTCCCGATAATGGGTACCTGCGCAGGGCTTGTGCTTCTTGCAAAGAAAGGAGATGAGCAGGTAAAAAAAACAGGTCAGTCACTTCTTTCCCTGATGGATATCACCGTCAACAGGAACGCTTTCGGGCGCCAGAAAGAATCGTTCGAGTGCATGATCGGGTTTAAAGGTCTTGATCCGCCTTTCAATGCGGTTTTCATCCGGGCGCCGGGGATCACAGGGTTCGGGAAGGATGTGGAAGTTCTCTCAGAGTATAAAGGTATTATCGTTGCAGCCAGGCAA
>CABMHZ010000148.1 GCA_902386115.1 uncultured archaeon
AACGGGCTTCTTGCTGGTGTCGAAGCTGTGGTGGATAAAGACCTGACGGGAAGCCTGCTTGCGGCTGCGGTTGGGGCGGAGACATTTCTGATACTTACTGATGTCGAGAAAGCTGCGCTTTTTTATGGGAAAGAGAACCAGAGAGACATTGATGAAATGAGTGTGAGCGAGGCAGAGCGGTACATAAAGGAAGGGCATTTCGGGAAGGGCAGCATGGAGCCGAAGGTGCTCGCTGCGGTGCGATTCGTGAGAGCGGGAGGGAGGACGGCTATTATTACGAGCCTTGATAAAGCGGTAACGGCGGTTGAAGGGGGGGCTGGGACGAGGGTCATAAACTAACTTCCTCGTAAAATCCTTTGGTGTTAGAATTTAAAAAACCGCAGATGCACGCAAATGAACGCAGATACGCTGTCACAAATCCGCGTTTATCGGCGTTTATCTGCGGTTTCTATCTTCTAATTTTTTCATGACAGCCTATAAACACCAAACTTTTTGACAGCCCCAATATTCTAAAAACTTTATAAGTTCTTTGCCTTTGAATACAGGAAGTTTAGGCATTCTGGGCAACTTCCAGTTCTCTAAATCCCACGAACTTATTTAGCTCTTCGACCTTCGTTTCTTCGAGGCACATCTCTATGACTTCCTTTATATTTTCCAGTGCCTCATCTATAGTTTCGCCGTAAGAATGGCAACCTTTGAATACAGGGCAACTTACAATGTAATAGCCATCTTCATCAACCTCAATAATTATTGGCAGATGTAATTTTTCCATATATGGTTCTTCCTGTTAGATAGATAGGACTTCAAATATTAAGATATTTCGCCTCAAATTTTTTATTTTTAATTCCCTGATTCCAACTTCGCTTCCCGGTCATTTCCATTCAAGGCGCGCAAAATGATGGAGCGCGGCATACGGATGATAAGGGATAAAAAGGGGTACAGGCGCGTGGTGGCTTCGCCCATGCCTGAAAAGATAGTGGAGGAAGAGGCTGTCAAACAGCTTGTTCGTGCGGGAGCGGTGGTCATTGCGGCAGGAGGCGGCGGGATACCTGTTGTGAGGAGGAACGGGCTTCTTGCTGGTGTGGAAGCAGTGGTCGATAAAGACCTTACGGGCAGCCTGCTTGCTGATGAGGTGGGAGCAGAGACATTTCTCATACTTACGGATGTGGAGAAGGCTGCGCTTTTTTACGGGAAAGAGAACCAGAGGGACATTGAGGAAATGACGGTGAGCGAGGCAGAAGGGTACATAAAAGAAGGGCATTTCGGGAAGGGAAGCATGGAGCCAAAGGTGCTTGCAGCGGTGAGGTTCGTGAGAGCGGGAGGGAGGACGGCTGTTATTACAAGTCTCGATAAAGCGGTAACGGCGGTTGAAGGGGGGGTGGGGAGGAGGGTAACAGCTTATAGTTCTCCGCTGAACATAAAATAGAAAAACGAAGCAATAGACCCCGGCGCTCGGGGCACCCGTCGGCTAAGATTGATGAAGATCTCCATATCACAAATCGTCGTTGTGGATGGCAAATCAGTGAACAACTTCAACTGCTTATGAAGTTCGATGTCTAAATGACCCCGATGCAAGTAAATTACGTGCTGCACCGAGGGTGCCGCATATGTGAGTAGGCGCACGTCTAGTGTCCTGTCAAGGATGAATTGGTTCATATGAGATTGAGATATCTCGGTTATTTGTTGCTAATTGACGCTTGACAAGACACTAGGCTCTTTACAATAAATGACCGTCAAGATAGGGAACCCACGTATCGAGCGAATATTGTTCTCGATATTTCCTGTATAATAGATTCTATAGCCTATATATAAATACAAGAAAATCAAAAAGGAGAGAGAACGAATTAACATTAATCTAAAGAGGTTTGATGAATAAATATCTGATATCAATAATATTATTAAATTTGTTATTGTCTGTTATACCGGTTCATGCTGAAATAATTGATAAAAATTCGGAAATTGTTATTTTAGGCAATTTACCTTTCCATACCTCATTAGATAATCGACTTAAAGAAGCAAACAAAGAAAATAAAACTGTGTTAATCTTTTTTAGGGCTGAATGGGATTCATATGGGAAAAAGTTTGAGGCAGAAACCCTGTCAAATCCGGAAGTTAATAAAATTTTAACTGATGATTTTACTCTTATTACTATCGATTTAGATAAAAACAAAGATGAAGCCGAAAAATTTGGCGTCAAATATCCACCATATTTTCTTTTTCTCAACAAAAACGGTGATGTGTTAGAACGACTCGCGGGCAGCATGCCCTCTGAAAATTTTTTAGCCAAAATTCATGAAATTTTGACGGTGACAGGTACACAACCAATAATTAATCATAATTCGATAAAGATATCAGATCTTCTCTCTGATCCGGCAAGATTTTCAAATGCAAATATTGAGGTAAGCGGCAATGTGGTTGAGGTTTTAAAAACCCAGACAGAAACTCTCCCGATTACATATACAGCGTTTATCAGGTTCGATGACGGCACAGGAAGCATCTGGGCTGGGACTCAGGCTGCTGAACCCATATCTATTACTCAGGGAAGCACGATATCTGCAAAGGGTTTCCTGATGGCTAATTTTAAGAGTTCTTCTCTTAACAGAACTTTAAATCTTGTAATATTCTCGACTCCTGACGAGCTAACTATATTGGCAGCAACACCGATTCAAACATCGAATCAAATCCAAGAAGATAAAAAAATAAAAGAAATTCAAGAAAGGTTAAATCAAACAGAGGCGAAACAGGCTCAGCAAGAAAAGAGATTATCTTGGTTAGAAGAAAAAATGAATGCAATAGTTAAATGGCTTAGTTCAATAGTTGGGAGTTAACAAATTAAATATCTATAAACCTTATTTCAGTTTGTTTTTAGGTCAAACTTATTGTATGTGTTGCAAAGAGACATAAACCAACATCAATTAAAACAACCTTTTACAGCAGCCTCTTTATCTCCCCAAAATCCACCCTCGCAGTAGAATCAAGCGTCAGCGGCGTCACGGAGATATGTCCCTTTTTCATCACAGCCCTGACATCAGTACCTTCCTCTGCATCGCGGATAAGTTCCCCGTTTATCCAGTAGTAAGGTCTGCCCCTGGGGTCAAATCGCTCCTCCACGCCAGTTATGAATATTTTCCTCGCAAGTCTTGTTATCTCTATCTCAGTGTCGGGAGCAGCATGCTTTGGAATATTGATATTCAGCAGGTCAACACCTTCACGAAGCCCTTTCTCAAGCACGTTCTTCGCTATCCTGTTCACTATCCTGATGCCGGTTTCAAAGTCATAATCGTATGCGTGGTGATCGTCGAACTTATCTCCCTCGTCCAGCACCTGCAAGGAAGCGGCAATGGCTGGTATCCCGTAGCTTGCGGCTTCAAGAGCAGCGCCGATGGTACCGCTTGTTGTCACAGTGTCAGTGCTGATGTTCTCGCCCACGTTGAAGCCTGACAGCACAAGGTCGGGATGTTCTTTCATTATTGCGAAAATGCCAAGGATTACCGAATCCGTAGGCGTGCCCGCAACCGCATGCGCCCTGAACCCGTTCATGTTCGCCTCGGATATGCGCAGGGGCTCGAATATGGATATTCCCCGCCCCACACCGCTTTTTTGCGAGGATGGAGCAACAACGGTCACATCTCCCAGGTCACGTACACTGTCGTATGCAGCTTTAAGACCCGTGGAATACACGCCGTCGTCATTGGTCAGAAGTATTTTTTTCATTGTTGTGTTTCCTGTTTGAGAATCTGAATTTTCCTGACATCCGCCTCTGCGCGGTACGCCGCCACTATCGCTCCGAGCAGTATCGGGGCGACAAAAAAGCCCGCAATACCCCCAACCATCCCTCCTCCAAGGAAAGCCAGTATAATAAGCATGGGATGAATATCGGATTTTGTATTGATTATAAAGGGTCTGACAAGGATCTCCGGAGGCAGTATGATCACCAGGAAACAAACCACCAGGAAAATTATGGCGCTTTCCTGACCATTATCAAAATACCTGAACAGCCCGAGCACCAGTACCACCATCCAGCCGGTCAGCAGTGGTATAATGGCAGCTATCAGCATAATAGTAGAGAGCGCAAGAACATTGGAAAGACCAAACGCCGAGAAAACTATCACCGAAAGCACTCCTACTGCAATAGCACTGTAGGTATTTCCTATGAATATTGCAGAAAGGATGATGTCGAAATGTTTAATGAACCTTGCTGAGAAACCTTCCACTTCATGAGGGATAATGTCAGTTATCTTTTCGATCAGCCGTTCGCCGTCCACAAGCAGGTAGAAACAGATAAGCACTGCAAGAAAAATGTTCAGTATAAACATTACGATCGACGTTCCCATATTTACCACGATCGATAAGGTAAGGTACTGTTTAAGCACTGGCAGCAGGTATGAGGTAAAATTCAGCACCATATCTTTTACCATGGCGCGGATGAAATCCGGAATGCTCAGTTTCTCAAGCAGGCTCAATAATATCCCGATTACATAGTCCTGGTTTTTTACAGCCCAGAGAATGTCGTTGATTATCTCAATGGTCCCGAACACAAAGATCAGTAAAACCGGAAGAACTATTGCGAGCGTGGCGATATACGGTGACGCTTTCGGAGAGAACCTGTCAAAATAGCGTTTGATGGGTCTTGCGATATAAGCCAGCACTACACCCATTATTATGCCGTCAAGGAGCGGAAGTGTGACAAATATAAACGCGGCGGCTATGATCAGGATGAGCAACGTAAGCACGATCTTCCATTTATGCTTTATTAAAACCGATATCCCGTCGGTTAACTGAGTATCTTCCATTGTTGGTACAGATAATGTTTTTAGCCAATATATATTAATCCCAGGCGGGCGTGGAATTATTGTCAAATAGAACCGATAAGGAAAAACAGTATTATCGCCGGGATACCCACTATTCCCCATAATACCTTATTGTACTTCCACACCTTTGCCCCGTCAAGAGGACCAACAGGTATCATGTTGAACCCGGCAAGGAACACATTGATGAAAGCCGAAGACTTCAGGACTCCGGTTACCTGCGGATCTATAATTAATAGTGATGCGGTAAAGAACATTATTGCAAGCAGCAGGTTCACGACAGCGCCTGATACGGATATATACGCGAATTCTTTTCCCGTCTGGATGGGGTCATAGTAGCCGTACGGGGAATTTTTTCCCTGTATCATCACAGCCCCCGGCGCCGCAAACACGAACCCTCCTCCCGTGATAAAAGACAGACCGAGCGCCAGGAAAAGACCCGTCGGGCTTGCTTCGTAAACCGCAACATACCCGTATCTCAGCGCCGTGAACTTGTGTGCGAGTTCATGCAGGAGAAAACCCGTCCCCACACCGAAAGCCACGATAGCCATCTGTCCAGGGCGAAGGTCGGGGTATGTAAATGCAATGGTAAGAACGAGCAGTGAGGCAACGAGATGTACTATCTCGCGTGATTTGTTTGATGCCATGCCCTCAGAATTGACCTTAAACTTTAAAAACTATACTACGCCACAGGCAAAGTTTGAAATCAACTCATCGTGCTGCGGTGTTTTTACGCCGTAAAGGCACTGTCGCGCATCCCTGTAATAGAGCCTCTCTTCGAGTATGCCTTCTTTTTTCAACCTGCTGAGGGCATACCGCACCGTGCGCGGCGGAAGATAGCTTTCTGCGACAAGTTCTTTCTGCGTCATAAGTCCTTTGAACTCAAGGACCTTGAAAACAAGCTTTACAGAAGGGGACAGGTGTTCTATCCTCCTGGTGTAACCGTCAGATACCTCTGCTGTCTCAGAATAGGGATATTTTTCCATTTTTTGCATGTTAACGCCGTTAACAATGCAGTTATAGGATATAAATCTTCAGGCAAAATATGCCGGATTTATTCTTTATCACCTGTCTTTATCCCGCTTCTTACTTCCACAGCCATCCCTTTTTTGAATGCGGTCATTTCAAGAGCGCACAGGACTGCCTTTCCCGTTGCAAGAAAATTATCGCTCTCATCCACCACCATCACTTCCTCCCCTGCCCTGATATCAGGATCGGCAGCAACAACATGTCGTGCAAATGCGTTCTTACCCTTCGCCACGAATGGCGCAGAATCGCTGTTCACTACGACCCTGTTCCCGGGGAATTTCAGGAAACCATGCAGCCTCATCGCCCCCGCTATGCCAAGGGTCAGCATCCCATCATGCGCCCTTATCGTAGCTATGCGTTTTCCTTCAAGCAGTATCTGGCGTACCCTGCCGGTTGAGGACATCTGGAATACCACGCTATCAGGAAAGATGGCACTGCCTGCGCCCTTGCCGAACTGGTAATCTGCTATTATCCTGACGCGGTTAAGATGTGGGTCTGAATTTGGCATGGTTTTTACCCTTATTTCGCTGCCAGCCCTTATACGTTCTTGAATAAATTATATGAGTGTACAGATATATTATTGGACTATGGATGCTATCACATCGGCACGGATGGCGGCTATCGACGCCAATTGCGAATATCTCGGCATAATAAGGCTTCAGCTCATGGAAAATGCGGGGGCAGCAATTGCAAATGCTGTAAGAAAAAGGGCTGCGTCGGGGCATGTGGTCATAATCGCAGGCAGGGGAAATAACGGGGGCGACGCCTTTGTGGCTGCTCGGCATCTCGGCGCCTATGATACGACGGTTGTGCTGCTGGGCAGAAAAGAGGAGATAAAAACACCTGAAGCGCAACATAACTGGAATGCGCTTGAGAGAACATCGATCCCTTTGATCGGCGCGGCAAATGCAGCAATGCTCGATCCTGATTTGATAAAGAATGCAGACATTATCATTGACGGGATATTCGGTACGGGTATCAGGGGAAATATCAAAGAACCTGAATCGACCGCAATAGACCTTATTAATGCTTCAGATGCTTTTGTTATTTCGGTGGACGTTCCTTCAGGCTTTGACCCTGACGGAGGGAAATTCGAAAAAGCAGTACATGCAGACCTGACGCTGACATTCCATAAGATGAAGACAGGCTTGATTGGAAGAAACGCAAGCAAATTTGCAGGTGAAGTTCATGTCATAGATATCGGCGTTCCACGCGAAGCTGAATTCTTTGTTGGTCCGGGGGATATCCAGCAATTCCTGACACGACCTGCCACAAGCCATAAAGGCGATGCGGGGAGAGTCCTTGTTATTGGTGGCGGAGCGTATTCAGGCGCCCCTGCTCTTGCTGCTCTTGCGGCACTGCGCGGCGGTGTTGATATTGCCACTGTTGCTGCGCCAAGAAACGTATCCGACATCATTGCTTCTTTCTCGCCCAACCTTATCGTTCGTCCGCTGACTGGCGACAGGCTGGTTGAGAAGGATATTCCCGTTATTTCTGAGCTTATTAAGAAACACGATGTCGTTGTCATGGGCATGGGTCTTGGGAATGATGAAGCAACGCTTGAGGCTGTCAGAAAAATAATTCCACTTTGCGGAAAGGCAGTTATTGACGCTGAGGCGCTGGTGCCGGACATTTTACA
>CABMHZ010000149.1 GCA_902386115.1 uncultured archaeon
CCCGCACCCCCCCCCCTAATTATTTTTTCAAGCACAAGAAGCCATTCGAGATGGTGATGCCACTCAACATCAGAGGTCTCCTGTTCCTATCTACTTATATTCTGACAAACATCATATTCAAGAGGCGCATCCACTAAAACAAGGATTGAAACAATTTTACTAACCTTAATCTGCATTGAATTGGATATAAATGGTTCTATTTCTGCCTGCTATCCTGTCTTAGTGAATAAGATAGCTTTTCCACTATAGTCGCATTCATAAGATAATCATCAACCGATGAAAGCAACGTCCCGATCTTATCCGCCATGAATGAAACAGTAACAGCGTCCTTTTCAGAAACGGTTTCGATCCCTGAAAGATTATCAGGCGCAAGCGATTTTGCGATGCTATCAACCATTTCCCCTGCTTCTTCCCCCATGAAAACCAGTTTCCCTTTTATCTTCATGATTTTCCTTGCAGTTGTTTACCTACTATCGAATCCAGTATATCAATGAACTGCCTGGCAGTTCCTTTCGGTATCGTTGCACCCGAAGCTACATCATGTCCACCGCCCATTCCCCCGACAGATGCTGCCGCTTCCCGCATCGCGGATGCAAGGTCAAGTCCGAGGGCCACCAGTTTTCTTGTCCCCCGCGCAGAAACCTTGATCTTATCCTCTACTTCGTTCAACGTGACGAAGGGTTTATCCGTGTAAATGTAGCGCGTCATCGTGCCCGCAATGGCGCCGGTACCGCTTATATCATCAAGCAGGACGTATCTGAGATTCCTGGCAGACTTTGTCTCTTCCTGCGCTTTCTTTATAGTTTTGATCAGTGTGCGCTGGTTTTCCCGCGTGGTTTCAAGCGCTTCTTTGACAGCAGAAACATCCCTCATGCATACGGCAAGGCCGAGGCCTGCTTTTTCGACATTACCACAGGCGTTGAGGATATTTACAAAATCAAAGATATTGGATACGACTTCATTGTTCAGGACTAAGACATCCCCGATCAGCGAATCTATTGCTGAAATGCTCCCCTGCTTTGCAAGTTTTAATGCGATTAGCGAAGTAAATCTTATTAGCTGTTCTTCTGTGAAATCCTTGATACTTCCTTTTAATCCAGTTTCTTCGATAAATACCCGGATTTTCTCAGTATCACCCGTTATATCCAGAAAAGGATCAATGCTGCATTCCAGGATTTCTTCAACCGGCTCATCTCCCATTCGAAGCCCTTTTTTCACAGTCACAGCTTTTTTTTCGATAGCCTCATCGAGGATGAATTTATTAGCGCCTTTCATCGCCTGCTTATCCCCGGTAGCGCCTACGAGCGCAAGCCCGGCAAGGTCTGTGTTATCGCCCATCTGCCTTGCTACCATATAAGCGCCGCATGATGCGCACAACTCTGATGATCCGTCTATTCCCACGAGATGGGGGTTAAAATGAACGTGCTTCGATTCCCCGGTCGGCTTGTGGTGGTCTATGATTATGGCTTCTTTTAGCCTCGAAGACATCTCGACCTGGCCGCTCCCCATATCGAACAGGATAACTGCTCCCTGCGAAGTTTTTTCAATAAGTTCGATGGTGGACTGCTCGAACTGGCTTACGATTGTGGTATGGAAAAGGATCCCCCGCCTGTACAGCGCGTTGCACATGATCCCGGCGGCAGACAGTCCGTCTGCGTCGTTGTGGGAAATGAGCCTGATGTTATCATGCTCTATTATGGCATCAGCTACGCGCTTGCTCAATGCCTCAAGCTCAACGAGATTCTCCTTTCCATCATTCATCGTGAATTATCTTGAAATCAACATTTCGGCTCTTTCAAGAGAATACTTCCATTCCATCGGAAGCACACCCTCGCGATGATAATATTTCGCAAGCCGCCTTATCTTTGATTCCATGTTGTTGAGAGAACGCGTGTTATGGGCATCCTTGGGATTCCTGTCAAGATGTTTCTTGAGCTCAAGCACCTTAACGATAAGATTGTGTATATCTTCAGGTACTTTTGGAGCCACGTTCTTCTCTTTCATAATGCCAAGTATTTTCTTACCGGTCACAAGGGTTGCATCAGGAACCCCGTGGCGATCTCTTAATACCATTCCGATCTCGCTTGATGACTTTCCCTGGTTCGCCATCTGGACTATTGCTTTTTCGATCTCTTCTATATTCGTGTTCGACCAGGCAGGCGGTTCAGCTCTATAAGGTCTTTTTGAGCCTGACTGCCCTTTTCTGCGCGTGTGCATTCTTGCCAATTAAATTTCCTCCAATAATCATTTATTCGTATGTTTATTCTCACTCTATAAAAGCGAAGGCAAATCTTAATGGAGAAGGTGTGTTAAATAGATTTCTGAGACAGAGAGGGTTTTTATAAGTTTTTATCTTAAATACAGGTTTATGATAACGAAAGGTTCAATGAATGAACTCATAAAATCAAGGATTCGTAATTTTATTGCTACGGACATAAGTGAATAGCTCTGGAAAGCTAAACGAAAGATTCAGGGAAACATGCTTTATTTCAAAAAAAAGGTTATCTCAAACATCTCACCAAAATTATTATGTTTGCCGTGAACATTACCCGATGCACGCAATGAACACCAGGAACATCAATAAAATTTCAGGAAGAGTATGGAAATTCGGTGATAACATAGATACCGATGTTATTATTCCGGGCAAATACCTTCGCAACACCGATATGAAAGTGTTTGCGGACAATTCCATGGAGGGGATCGATCCCGGGTTCCCGAAAAAAGTGAAGCAGGGTGATATAATCGTGGCAGGCAGGAATTTCGTATGCGGTTCATCAAGGGAACAGGCGCCATTGGCTTTAAAATACGCGGGCATCGTGGGCATCGTGGCTGAATCGTTTGCACGGATATTTTTCAGGAATGCGATCAATGTGGGCCTGCCTATAATCGAAGCGAAAATAGAATGTGAAGAAGGCGATATGATTGAAATCGATCTTGAAAACGGGTCTGTGAAAACCGGAGATAAAACATATCCCGGAACAAAACTTCCTGATTTCCTGCGCGAAATCCTGGCAGATGGCGGGCTTGTTGCGCACCGGAAAAGGAAGGTGCTGCGGTGATATTCCCGGCTGATTATAAAAGTGTCGGGGTAACAAGGACAGACCCCACTGAACGGATCGGGTGCCCGATATATTTTTCTACGGAATACCTGATAGCTGACCTTCCATCGGGCTTTTCCACATATAAAGTAAAGAGCGAAGGGGAAGGGCTCCTGAAAAAACTCATTTCTTTGGAACCGGTTGCAAAAGGCAGCCAGATAAAGAAATTTGAAGAAAAACTCGACTCGCATGACAGGACGCGACTCATAGAATCCGCGATACCACTGTGCAAAGGTGGGGTTAATACAATTATTTTTGAAGGTATGGACAGGCATATAACTTTTGTGCAGTACCCGAGCCTTCATGAGGTCGTTGAGATCGAGATCATAGACATTTCACCGCCAGAGCCGCCCTGGCTTGCTTTTGCCATCCAGAGGCTTACGAGGAGCGGGATACTTGGGGAATTGAACATAAGGTTCACCACAAAACTTATCGATCTGCGGCAGTTTGAGGGTGAGAAGATGGTCTTCCCGTGCCATGCTTCGGAACTCAGGGGAAAATATCTCGACACTGATATAGATATCGAGAACAACTCCGAACTTGTTGGATGCGATATCTCAAAACAGATATTCGAACTGCGTTTCCCTGACCTCGATTACAGGCATATCAATATGTGTCCCCTCAAAGCGGAGCTTTACATGCCCACCCGGCCTTTTATCACACGATGCTGCCAGAGTAAGAAATCAGGTATGGTCAATATAAATGGTATCGACGGCGTAGTGGTACACTGGGGCGCATCGGAATATGATATAGTGGATGCGATCAGGATGCTGGTGAAGGTTTTGAAAGGGATTAAATAATGAATCGGATTAAGCTCGCAGTTGTTCCAGGTGACGGCATCGGGAAGGAAGTTATACCCGCAGCACTGGCAGTGCTTGATGCGTTTTGTCTTGACATCGAGAAAATAAAGCTTGATATCGGTTATGGAAAATGGGAGCGAACGGGAAGTGCTATCACAGATGAGGATATGGCCATCATAAAAGAATGCGACTGTGTGCTGTTCGGGGCCATAACTACACCCCCTGACCCGGATTATAAAAGTGTGCTGGTCCGCCTGCGCAAGGAACTGGACCTGTATGCTAATATCAGGCCATTTGAGCCACTGAAAAAGGTAAAATTACCATGCGCAAAAAAATTCGATTTCGTTATTGTCCGGGAAAATACGGAAGGCATGTATTCGGGTGTGGAGGAACTCCATGAAGATGTGGCATACACCACGAGGGTTATAACCCGGAAAGGCAGCGAGAGGATAGCTGAAAGGGCGTGCTTTCTTGCAAAAGACAGGAAAAAGCAGATAACCATTGTCCACAAGGCAAATGTATTAAAATCAGACTCTTTCTTCCGAGATATCTGTATAGGTGTGGCGAAGAAAAATGGGATATCGTATCGCGAAATGCTTGTTGATGCCATGGCCTACGATCTC
>CABMHZ010000150.1 GCA_902386115.1 uncultured archaeon
ATAAAAAGTTTTTAAAGCCTGTAGAAATACATAGTTGCAGCAGAAGGGAAAACCTCGTCAGGCAAATCCCGGGGACTTGTTGAATGATACTGATTTTCAGACCTGTGTTACTGAACCGCTAATATTGCCTGTCGGCTTCAAGAAAAGCTCAATGTCCTGCAATACGGTCGTTTCGTTCACAAAAGTAACAGTGACCGAGCTATTGGGATAGAAGGCGGGCTCGCTGGTAACAGTGAGATTAAAGGTTCCTCCAGGGACAAGGATTGAATAGTAGCCGGATTCATTAGTTTTCGTTTTGAAGATATCAGCCGAAACAGTCGCGCCTGCTATCCCTGTGCCGTTGCCAAGCACAGTGCCGTTGATTGTGTGGTCTCTTAAGGCATCGGTTTTCGCGGTATGATTATTCCAGGTCTGATTGATATTGCCGGAACTATCTACCGTATGCGTGCTGATCGTCCAGGTCTCGGATCCGTTCCTGCCTGTAAGGTTGTAGAATGGCAGGCTGGTGTTGGTTATGAATATGTCATTGATATAAACCATGACATGTGAGAAGTCAACATCATCTGGATTATTCCATGACCAGTTTACACTATTAAGTGTACTTGTGCTACCAAGACCGGTAATGCTTGATGGCGGTGTTGTATCTTTTTCTATCTCCACATAAAAAAACGTTTCAGCAGGATACATATCAAAATCCCTCGGTACGTTCTTACCAACCCCATCATTTAAACTCCCCAGCGAAATATTTGCATTTGAGATTGATTCATTTAAATACAATGTAATATTCTTTCCATTTATATTACTTGATTTAATATTTGCATCATATAATTCTAATGAATTATTTTGGATATAAAAACCCTCTGCTTTATTGCTATTATTTGATAAATACACATTCTTGTCAAATGTTAACAGGATTGTACTATCGCCGATAAATGTTGCATTCTGTAATCGCGGGCTTCTACCAATCGTACCGCCATATAACGAATTATTAATTACTCTCCACCATCTTGTATCAAGCGTTCTTATTTGTTCATCTGTTTTGAAATGAATGTAATCCGGTTCTGTCAATAACACATCATAAGTCAGTACGCCCGGGGACACATTTGTAAGAGTGTCCCATGAAGTTAACTGTGCTCTTAGAACCGCATCTTTATTCGAACGGTTTTCAGGAGGCATAGCAACATTTCCAATTTGAGCCACTAATACCGTTTTTGCCGTACTTATCGCCATTACTCCATTGACATAATTTGTCAGGTTTTCTAAATAATATGTGTAATTGCCCTGAGGTGCGTCTTTTTCTCCCTGATACCACAGAACAGCTTTAATTTCTCCGGTATTGCCTGTGCTTTCATTTAGCTGGCTTTGCATTGACGTGAAGTATATACGTCCGGGTTGCCAATTCACGATTTCAGTATTTCCTACCCCTGTCACTATCCATGAAACAGGAATACTTGTATTTTGGATTATATAATCACTCAATAGTGGAAACCATCCGGATGTTGAACTATTTGCCCAGCATACAGACCCTTCTGTTTTTTTCCAGACGTCATCGTGCGTATAAACAGTCGAAATATATTTATTACTTTGATTGAGATAACTATTATTTATATCCGGAGGACAGTCTGAGTTGCTTTGCCCGGTTACTAAAAATATATCCCCTATCCCGATTGTCGGGACTGATGATGTTACTACCTGATCATTTGAAAATCTTACCTCCAGATTCCCCTGACCCACCAACTGTTCTGTCAAAATCCCATAAAAAGTTCCATTTGAAGGAGTTGTATTGATCACTTTCCATGAACTTCCGTTGAAACTTGCTTCTATTGATGCCGGATTTCCTTCATAAGCCCCATGAATTGTGATGTTACCGTGCGTGTTATTATATCGCTGCTTCGTAAAATATTGCACAGGATAAGTTATCTGGATATTCCCTCCCTGAATGACTTCTATTGTTTTTGCTGATGTTGTAAAATTTATGATAATTGGCAGCAGGTTCCCATTTGAGTCCGATAATGTTTCGTTATATATTCCAGTGCCATCATAAATATCATATTTTGTATCCGGATACAATCCGCTTATACTGAAATTTAATGCCGCTGCCGGATCAACACTATCTGACCATGTCATGTTTTGCCGCGAAAAACTCAATATAGTTCTATTTATTACGACTCTGGCGGATGGAGATTTTTGGTGGGTCGTGTTCAACCACACACCATTACCCGACCGGTCTAAATTGAAACTTGATGTATTATCTGAAATTGCAATGGTTTTAGACCCGGTAAATGAAGTATTTATAAATGCATTACCTGTCACAGAACCGGATAAGTAATACGAATAATTTGAAATGGAAGATATGGAGCCATTTCGTACAATATTATTATTTGATTGTAATAAATTAAAACCGATATTTGAAGATGATAATATTGTATTATTGCTTCCATTATACCAGACACCGTTAAATTTAATGTCATAACTATTTGTTAGATTGCCTGTTCCTAGTGTCCAGTCAAATCTCTATAGTCGGATAAAGTTTGGATAATTTTATCCGTGCATCTTTGGCTGTAAATTGCCAATTGACTTTTGCATTTTTGTTATTTCTGCAATTCCCCCATGCCATTACC
>CABMHZ010000151.1 GCA_902386115.1 uncultured archaeon
CTCCGTTTCAATCATTGTCTTCAATCCTGGGAATTATTAGCCCAAGATTGTCAACTGGGGATTTTTAACCCGGAGAAAATGGGGAAAATTAGACCGGTATTGACACCTGGAGGAGGCGGTGTTCTTTTAGCGGCTTGTCGAGGTACATGGTCTGGAGAATTGGCGCATCAAAGCCAGTTAATAACATATCTGTAACAATCAAAATTTTTGGATACTCTTCTTCTTTGAATTTCTCTACAATTTCCTTGCGTATCTCATCCATCTCCTTCTCGCCATATCGTGACTTTGCCTCGCTGATCCTGTGCTGAATGACCTGAGTATCACTTCTTTCATTATAGGTCATGACGACTTCGGAATATTCTTTCGGCAACCACTTATCCAGCGCTTCCTTGTAATAAGCGCAAGATTTCCGGCTGGCTGCAACCACCATAGCCTTGAATGTTCCATCAACATTTTCTTTGAAGTGCCCGGCTATATCCTTTGCAATCAACTCAATCCTTTTAGGATTTTCAAGGAACATGTTTATGGCATTGAGCCGTTTCTTGACTCTCTCTTCCACTTTGTCCCTTATATCCCCGGAAAGTTCATCAAATTCAACCTCAAGGAATGTCTCAAGCATTTCTTTTTTCAGGTGAACTTCTTTTTCCAGCCTCGGCTGATAGACAAGCTTTACGGTGAATCCATCCTGAATAGAGTCTGTAATGAAGTACCCGTCAAGATATTTCTCTTCCGGCGGATAGCTGAATTCAAGATAAGTATCCTTTCCCCTTTTGGAGATTGGAGTCCCTGTGAGAGAAAAGAAGAAGGCTTTTTTCAGGATTTTTTTCATCTGACCTGCCATTGTCCCATACTGGCTCCTGTGCCCTTCATCGATGAACCCGACCACGTTCTTTCTTGTCAGAATCGTTTCTTTTTGCTTTGAAAGTTCTTCAAGTTCGTTCTGCAATTCAGTTAATTCTTCAACCCTGAACTTATGTATCAGGGTTATCATTATGCCCCGCCTGCCTTTTCCGTCATCGTGTTTCAGAACCTTTCTCAATTCGTCGATGGAACCGATTATCTCAGGTTTCACGATATCAAGCGAGTTGAATTCAGTGTAGAGCTGCTCTTCCAGTTCAATCCTGTCCACAATGAAAAAGATTGATGGATTTTCGAGGCTCTTTAAGTGATAGAGTTTGTGAGCTGCGAAAATCATGGTGAGCGTTTTGCCTGAGCCCTGCCAGTGCCAAATCAATCCTTTGTTCTTTTCGTCCTCTCCTCTCAAGTTGGCAGATACCCTTTCCACGATCTTCCCGGCTGCCCTGTACTGCATGTACCTTGCAATGACTTTCGTGGCATTTCCCATTTCCACCCTGAAGAACATGAAATTGCGGATGATGTCCAGCAATGTGTCTTTTGAGAGCATCCCAATGGCGGAATCAATGGGATCTTTCTCTTCTTCCTTCCACTGATCGGCTTTGATCTCTTCCTGCCATGAGACAATAGGGAAATACATGGCGGTTTGCTCCGCAGCTATGCCTATCTGGACATATTTGTAAAGCTCAGGGACCGTTTTTTCATAGTCTTTAATCTGCCTGTATGCATCAAACCAGTTTTCAGAAAAGCTTGCAGGGTTCTTGCATTCGATTTCCACAAGAGGAATACCATTGATATAGAGCATTTATGTCTGTTCGTATATCATCCCTTCCCTGATAGACCACCTGTCTGCTAACGATGAACTCATTATTACTTATGTCATCAAAATCGAAGAGCCTGACATATTTCACCACACGCTCTTTTTCAAACTTTATGGGTACACCGAACTTCAGATAGTTGAGAATTTGTTTTAGCCCCTCATTCCCTGAGCCTTTTAGCTTAAGTTCATTCAGGACATGTTTTAATTCCTCATCCCCGCTTCCTTTGTCCTTATTCAGCCTCTTTATTGCCCTGGCAAGATTATTGAGAAGCAGAGGTTCGCTGAAGCTTTCGCGCTCAAGCTCGCTGGCAGGCACGAAGCTCCAGCCTTTTTCGATGAGTTTTTCGATGATATAATCCTCGACAAGGGATTTTTCAGTGAACTCCGGCATAGCTCTTATGATTTCTCCTTGTCCATGCAGCATTTCTTGCAATGATCTCATCCTTGCCTACAATTGCCCTGTCGATTCTATCATTCAAATATGCCTTCAGGATTTCTATCTTTACGGATGGATCATGGAATGATGCAAGATCATCCGCAACGAGCCCGGCATATACGTCATCGTGGGTCGTTTTTAACAACTTTACCAAATGTGATTTAATATTTGGTTCGTTTGATGGGAATTTTTTAGCCAATGCGGTTAGAGCCGATGATGAAGTCCCGCGGGCAAATGCCTCCAATGTTTCATCTTCGGAAAATTCCTTCAACTTTTCTATGGCATCTTCACCGAAAGCAACAAGAAGAGCAGGTACGCTTTCAATCAACCAGGCATCCAGATCCTCACCCCTGAATCTGATCGTATCTAGGAGAAGCTGGAGTGCCTCTTTGTTTTTTATAAGCGCAAGTATATGGATCGCATGAATTGGTGACCAAGTGTCTCCGGGACCATCGATATACCAGTAATCTCCATCCTGGATCAATTTCCTCAGGTGGAATACTGCATCATCTTTTTTTGCAATCTCCTGCGCAAGGTGTTTGTTCACATAAAGCCCGAGTTCGGTCATTATATCTATCAGCACTGCTGCCGGATATCGGGGAAGGTCTTCTTTCAGGTCTTCCCAATCATATTCAGTTTCCTGTCTTATAAGGTCTGCAAAATCTTCGTCTTTATATGGTGCCATTTTCATTCCTCTATTTCTGATTTTCCAAGTTCATCGTACCAATCCCAGAGAACGTCATGATATCCCCATCCCATATTCTCTGTTTTATCAACAAGCGTCTCCAGTCTCGGTCTGAATTTTTCAATAAGTTTTGTATCGCCCCATTCATTCAGCAATTTTATTGCATCAATGTAGACATTTTCCAGCCTGGTATAAAAATCCTCATACATATCCCCGCATTCAAAAGTGATATCTGTCCCCTGTTCCACATAATATATCATAAGGTCAATCATACTTTCTCTATCAGGCGAGGCTTTTTTAAAATCGGTGATGGCTTTTTTGGCTGCGGTCAGATCATTTAAATCCCAGGCTCTTGAAATCTTCTTTTTATAAAACTCAAGTAACTCCGGAAGCGCATGAGGTCTCTGGAATTCTATTTCAAGCCACTCCATGTTGTATTTTTTAAGTTTGGCAAGGTCAATAATAAGCTGGATAAGCTCTTTTTTATCAAACTTTTCAAGGGTCTTTTTCAGGTCAGTAGATTTCATTTTTTTCGTCTGTGAGCTTTAATTTCTTTTTCCACGTCTTCTTCCGTCAAACCTCTAGCTTCGGCTTTTTCCCTGAGTGGCATTAAAATCTCCCTTATACTTTTCTCATATATTTCAGGTTTGACCTTTTTCAAAAGTATGTTTTCACCTTTACTGAAAACCAGAAGTTTATCCTTTTCTCTCAGACCGAGCATTTGCATTATTTTCTTAGGTATCACTATCTGTCCTTTGGATGAGATTGTGACCATATCGATTGTTTCATTCATAGTAAGATATATCTTGTTTGTAAGACTTAAGTTTTTTGATTGAAATCATTCCTCTAATTTCACCCTTTTCCTCCCCGTCAGGAGCTCGTTCATCAGCCCCTTCTTCACCCTCGAAAGCTTCTCCTTCCTCCTGCGCGAAAGTGCAAGCTTCCTGTCAACGGCGCTCAGAATTTCGGCGATGCGGCGCTGCTCAAGGAGGGGAGGGAGGGGGAGTTTTAGATTTTCAACACTATCTTTTGAGGCTCTCTGCCTGCCGGTAGTTCCAATCATTGAAGATATGATTTTATTTCTAAATTTTGGAAATTTCAGGACATAAAATAGAAATAATCTGTCAATGCCTTTGCATGATATCGGGAAGACTTCGGTAGTAGCAAGAGCAAAGCCATTAGAGATATTATCAGGGACAATTCCCTGTTTTCCATTTTCTAAAGAAGGCGTGATTTTTGCTAAAAGTAAATCTCCATGTTCACAGTAAGTAAAACTTTTAACGTCATTTATTGTCCGCATCTCATATTTTATAAATATACCAGACTCAGGAACAAAATCCATTGGAATGAAAGCAACCCTTTCAAACTTATTGGTTGTTTTATTGCCTCTGATTTTCGCTATTGCTTCATCCCCCAGCTTCACCACATCCCACTCCTCCGGCACCCTTCCAACCTCCATCTCCTTAAACCTCTCATGCCCAATCCCTTTTGTCAGCAGCCTCTGCATCATCCCCTTCTTC
>CABMHZ010000152.1 GCA_902386115.1 uncultured archaeon
AAAAGGAACTGGGCGGAATGCTCAGGGAAATTACAGAATTGTATGACGGGAAGAAGCCGGCTGATGTATTAAAAGAACTCATCGGAAAATTGAATTCGAATAAAAATATTACGGTAATGAACGAGGCAAAACTTGTCAAAGTGGAAGGATACCTCGGCAACTTTAAAGGGGTCGTGGTCTCGAAAGGTCAGGAGAATACCATTGATTTCGGGGCTGCTGTTGTGGCAACCGGAGCCCGGAACTTCGAGCCTGCCGGATTATTCAATTACGGAAAAGACTCCCGCGTTGTAACGCAGGCGCAGCTTGAAAAAATGTTCGGCAGCGGCGTCAATGCAAGTACAATTACGATGATACAGTGTGCGGGCTCGCGGAACAAGGAACGGGAATACTGCGGGCGGACATGCTGCATCGATGCAGTCAAGAATGCTATCAGGATAAAGAAATCGAACATGAGCGCGAACGTCTATGTCCTGTACCGGGACATGAGGACATACGGAGTCATGGAGAAGTTGTACGAGAGTGCAAGAGAGCTTGGTGTGATATTCATCAAATATGATGCGGAAAATCCGCCGTTAGTTCAGGGGAGCTCTGTAATGGTGCATGATTCCATGCTCAATGAGAATATAGAGCTTACATCCGACCTCGTGGTACTTAGCACGCCGCTCGTAGCAGGTGAGAACGACCAGCTTTTCAAGATACCTCTTGACAAAAATAAGTTCTTCCTTGAAGCTCATCCCAAGTTGCGCCCCGTGGATTTCGCAACAGACGGCGTGTTCCTGTGCGGGAGCGCCCAGGCGCCAAAGCTAATAGATGAAGCCATATCGCAGGCAAGTGCCGCTGCATCGCGCGCATGCACCATATTATCGCGCAAGTTCATTGAAACCGAAGGCGCTGTATCTGTGGTCAATGAAGCAAAATGCATTGGCTGCGGAACCTGTGTCACAATGTGTCCATATAATGCGCCAATGCTTGTGGACGCGACGGTGAAAGCAGAAGAGGTCACATATACCACAAAGAAATCACGCATAAATCCCGCTGCGTGCAAGGGATGCGGCTCATGCGCTGCTGCCTGCCCCGCAGGCGCTATCACTGCCCAGCACTTCTCTTCAAAAGAGATAGGCGAAGCGATAGATGCTTTTGATAAGGGCGTGAAAAGCATTTCGATCGATAAAGGTGTTGTGGAGGTAACGGTATGAGCACTGAAGCCGTCGTTGCAGAACCTGTTCAGGCAGGTAATGGCTGGGAACCCAACATTCTTGCTTTCTGCTGCAACTGGTGTTCGTATGCAGGAGCCGACCTTGCGGGTGTGAGCAGGTTCCAGTATCCATCCACGGTGAAGATATTGAGGGTGATGTGTTCAAGCAGGGTGGAACCCGCGTTCATCCTGAAGGCATTAAAGGACGGAGCAGACGGAGTTCTTATCGCTGGCTGCCACATCGGCGACTGCCATTACATAGATGGGAACAAGAACGCAGAAGTCAGGATAAATAACACTAAAAAAGCGCTGGCAAAAATAGGGCTTGATAAGAGGCTCAGGCTTGAGTGGGTATCAGCCAGTGAAGGATTGCGATTCTCAGAAGTTATTCGAGATTTTACAGAAGAAATTAAGAAACTGGGGCAAAACCCGGTAAAAAAACCGCTGATAAACGCAGATGAACGCAGATTGAGTACATCGGTTTGTCCATCGGCGGCTAATGTTCAAGGAAGTGAAGTAAAATGAGTGATAATAAAAGTACTGATAAAAAAGGTACTGACGTAAAGAAGGACGATGAAGAAAAACGGGTCGGCGTCTTTGTTTGTGAATGCGGAGTGAATATCGGCGGTGTGGTGAATACAAAAGCTGTAGCTGATTATATCGGAACGCTTCCCGGCGTGAAAGTCACATCTGTCAACAAGTTCACATGCTCTGACTCTGGTCAGGCTGACATCCAGCAGAAAATAAAAGAGCACAACCTTAATCGCGTCGTTGTTGCTGCATGTTCTCCAAAGACCCATGAGCCGACATTTCGCGCTTGCATCGAGCAGATGGGATTGAACCAGTACTTCCTTGAATTCGTAAACATCAGAGACCATTGCTCATGGATACACATGTGGGAAAAGGAAAAAGCTACCGAGAAAGCCAAAGACCTTGTGAGAATGGGGGTTGAGCGCTCAAAATTGCTTGAACCTCTCCAGGCAAGTGAAGTCCCGGTGACTGATAAGGCTCTTGTGATAGGGGCTGGAGTGGCTGGAATGCAATCGGCTCTCGACCTTGCAGATATGGGGTTCCAGGTTTATCTTGTTGAGAAGGAACCATCCATCGGAGGCAGGATGGCGCGGTTCGATAAGGTGTTCCCCACCAACGACTGCTCGATATGTATCCTCGGTCCCAAGATGGTGGAAGTGGCAAGGAACAAGAATATCAAGTTAATGAGCTATTCCGAAGTGAAAGCAGTTGACGGTTATGTCGGGAATTTTAACGTGAAGATAGAGCATAAACCCAGGTATCTTGACGTAACCAAATGTACGGGCTGCGCCAAGTGCAGCGAGGTCTGCCCTGTTGAAGTGCCGTATGATTTCAATGAAGGTTTTGGCACGCGAAAAGCGGTATATGTGCCATTCCCGCAGGCAGTGCCGCTTCGTGCTGTTCTTGACAAGGAGAACTGCATCAACTGCAAGGCGTGCGCCAAGGCATGCCAGAGCGGCGCGATCAATTACGATATGCAGCCAAGCTTTACTGATCTTAATGTTGGCGTAATCATAGGAGCCGTGGGTTTTAAGACCTACGACCCAGAACCCAGACACGATTTCGGATACGGGTTATACGACAATATCATTACAGCGATGGAATTTGAGAGGCTTCTCAATGCTGCCGGACCTACAGGCGGGCATGTGGTAAGACCATCGGACTGCAAAGAGCCTATAAGAGTCGGATTCGTGAATTGCGTTGGTTCGCGCGATAAAAATACTAATATTTACTGCTCTGGTGTGTGCTGCATGTACACGATAAAGAACGCACAGCTTCTCAAGGAGAAGCGCCCTGAAACCGACCATACGATAATGTATATTGATATCAGGACACCCTTCAGGGCATACGAAGAATCATATAACAGGTCGCGAAACCTTGGGGTTAAGTTCCTTCGCGGAAGACCTGTGGAAGTGAAAGAAGACCCTGTTACCAGGAATATCAAAGTCCGGGTCGAGGATACACTTGCAGGAGAAATGCGAAACCTTGAATTCGATCTTATGGTGCTGGCTACCGGTATCGTTCCGAACGAAGGGATCGGGCAGATACAGCAGTTATTGAAATTATCAAAAGCAGCAGACGGTCTGCTGATGGAAGCGCATCCTAAATTGAAACCAGTTGATACAACGATCGACGGCGTTTTCCTCGCTGGCTGCGCCTCGGGTCCGAAAGACATTCCCTATGCAGTTTCGCAGGGAAGCGCTTGCGCAGGACGCGCCACAATCCTTCTCAAGAACAAGAAAGCAATAACTGAAGGCATTACGGCAGTTGTTGACCCGGATGTGTGCGTCGGATGCCAGGTATGCATATCCATGTGCCCGTTCCAGGCAATCAAACTGGATGAGACCCCGTATTTAAATACGGGGATAAAGAAGGCGAACGTTGTCAAGGCTCTCTGCAAGGGATGCGGAACGTGCGTGGCAGCCTGCCCGACAGGAGCGCTTGAACAGAGCCACTTCAAGAATAACCAGGTGCTTGCGCAGGTCAAGAACGTTTTCAAGTTCCAGGAGGTTGTGGCATGAGTGCTATTATTGTATGTGTTGGAAGCATGAATTCAAAGCCCCGACCTACATTTCCACAAATTGTTAGTATTGATGCACATCAGAATTTTATAAATAATAATGATAGTGTGTTTTGGAATCTATCCCCAGGTGGTGATAAATCTAATAACGTGACTCAATGGAAATATCCAGATATTGACACAGGATACTTTTACATGAGTACTACTCAAATGATTGAATACGAATTCAATATAGAATATATTAAAATGATTAGAGATTTAGATGTCAATAATCCCGAAATAAGAAATTTGATTCCAAATTGGAGATTAGGATATTTTGATAGAAATATTCAAAATAACAATCAGGTTTTCGATAACAACGGTTATGCCATATTAATCACTGAAATAAATAGACTGAACCCCGTATTATCGAAAGATGATTTCTATTTGGAATCTTCACATACACACCCTAAAACAATTTATAATTATATTATTGTGGAGGGTATATGAGCACAGATGCAAAATCAAATCCTTCAAATGGTTGGGAACCCAAGATCGTGGCTTTCTGCTGCAACTGGTGCTCATACGGAGGCGCAGACAGCGCAGGCATGGGGCGGTTCCAGCAGCCTGCCTCGGCGAGGATAATTCGCGTGATGTGCTCGGGCAGGATTGACCCGTTGCATGTGTTCAATGCATTCCTTGAAGGCGCGGACGCAGTGCTTGTTACAGGCTGCCACATCGGTGACTGCCATTATGTGAACGGGAATGATAAGACAAAGATCAAATACAAATATCTTGAAAATGTTGTGCGTGAACTGGGAATTGAAAAAGAGCGGCTCCAGCTCAACTGGATATCTGCAAGCGAAGGCGAGAAATTCGCAAACTTCATCCGTGATGTTACAGCCCAGATAAAGAAGATCGGACCCAGTCCATTGAAACCAGAAGGGGTGGTTTAGATGCAGAAAGGTGAGATGTACGTTGGCTGGTCAACAAAAGAAGACGTGAGAAAGCGCGGTGGGTCGGGAGGTCTTGTAACCTCAATGCTGGCAGCAGCGCTTGAAAAGAAACTCGTTGATGCTGTTGTGGTACTAAAGAAAATAAACGAGTTCGAAGCCGTCCCTATAATCACTTCTGATGTGAACGAAGTGCTGAATTCAGCCGGTTCGCTGCACTCCGTACCAAGTAATTTTGCAAAGCTCATTGCTGACAGGAACCTGAAAGTCGCCCTCCCGGCGAAAGGTTGCGATACGCGCGCAATAATCGAGCAGGGCAAGCGCAATGCGATAAATCTTGATAATACTTATATCGTGGGATTGAACTGCGGCGGGTCGATGCACCCGGTTGTGACCCGCGAGATGCTTGAAGTGATGTATAAGATAAAACCTGAAGATGTCCACGGCGAAGAGATCGAGAAAGGAAAACTTATTTTCGAGACAAAGGACGGGAAAGAGCATGCAATAACCATTGATGAGCTTGAAGAGAAAGGATACGGAAGGCGTGAAAGCTGCCGCTACTGCACAATAAAGGTGCCGAATAATTCCGATATCGCCTGCGGCAACTGGGGCGTTACAGGAGATCTTGCTGGAAAAGCCACATTCGTTGAGATAAATTCAGACAAAGGCGCAAAGCTCCTGCAGAATGCAGTTGATGCGGGTTATGTGCAGGTCCAGAAACCTGATGAAAAGGGCGTTGCGATGCGCGCAAAGATCAAAGGTGTAATGGAAGACCTTGGAAAAAAATGGAAGGCAAAAATATTCGTCCCGATGGATAACAGGCTTGAGTTTTTCAGGAAAGAACTTGAGAACTGCATAGACTGCGGCGCGTGCAAGACCGTATGCCCTACGTGCTCATGCGGTGAAGTTTCGAAATGTACCGAATTCCACATGCGTGGGGACGCTTATAAGATGTCCATGTACCATCTCGTCCGGTTCACCCACCTTGCGGATGCATGTATCGGATGCGGGCAGTGTTCTGACGTTTGCCCGGTGGATATCCCGCTGACAAGGCTTTACATGATGTTCGCGAACCCGATACAGGAGCAGTTGAAGTACGAGCCGGGAATGGATATGCGAAAACCGCCATATTTCGAGGTGAAGCTGAATGACTGAAAATCACCAAATTATCAAAAACAAACCGCAGATAAAAGCGCCCAGAGTCACGCCTCTGGAGGGCGTGTCCGCGTATGCCCCGCAGGGCATACGTGTGCGCGGAGTCGAGAACCCGCAGGGTTTCGGCATTGATAAACGCAGATACGGATTGGATTTACTTTCTTTAGGAGACGGGATGTTAGCAACAGAGGCTCTGAGAAATGAACCGGGATTAACTCCTCTACGTTTCGATTTTGATAATCGTATTGGAAATTTGAAGATTGGTTCTTTGGGTGAAGAATTTTTAGCCACAGAGGGCACAGAGAGCGCGGAGAAACGGAGACGATTATCAGGAATCTCTGTGCCTCTGAGTCTCCGTGGCAATCTTCGCAAAGAAGGGGAGATTTAAATGAGCAACGTTTATTCAACTATTTGCCCAGGCTGCAATTTCGGCTGCGGCTTATACATCCGCGAGAACGGTGCGATTGATATTGATTTCAGGAAATCGTCACCAGCAAATGCCGGAAAGCTGTGCAGGTTCGGGATGAACCTTCCGAAATTATATGCGCCTGTAAAGTCGATGATCGATGGAAAAGAGGTCACGCTTGAAGATGCGGCTAAAGAGGCAGCAAAGAGAATATCAGCAGGCAGCACAGCATTCCTTTCTTTCGGAAATACAACCTGCGAAGAGCTTCTTGCATTCCAGAAAGTTGCAACTTCATATTTATGCACAGGAGTCAATTTCGATGCGCTCCCGAAGGATACCTATCAGACATTAAGCGTGGGAATACCGTACAGCGAGATAGAGGCAGCCAAACACATTGTTCTTTTTATCGATCCCTATGAGCAGTACCCGCTTATCGTCAGGCGACTGCTTTCTGCAAAAAAGAAAGGCGCAAAGATCACGGCTGTGTGGTGGAAGGCTCTGCCTATTGCAAATGAAACAATTAAGCCCGCTGATGTTTCAAA
Source organism: uncultured archaeon (assembly GCA_902386115.1). Taxonomy (GTDB): domain Archaea; phylum Halobacteriota; class Methanosarcinia; order Methanosarcinales; family Methanoperedenaceae; genus Methanoperedens. The sequence continues at coordinate 6,782 of CABMHZ010000152.1, forward strand.
ACTCCAGCTTTCAAAGGATTCGCTTATTATCTCGGATTTCCATCCCATGTCGGATGCGGATCAGGTAAAGAACGTGCTGGCTCTTGCAAAGAATGCAGGCGCAAGAGTAACATTCTTAAAGCCCTTCGCGAACTCTACGGGCGCATATATCCTGTCAAAGGATGCAAAGCAGAAGTCACATGGCGCTCTTGTGGATGATATCAACAAAGGCACGATTAAGACGCTGTTCTGCCTGGAATCAGACCCATCGATATTGCCTGCGGAGACACTTGCAAAACTCACGAACATAATAGTCCAGAGCGGGAGCGCCATATCAGATAAGGCTAACATCATAATAGCCCACGAACCCCTGTATAAGAAGAAGGGCACGCTCATCAACAACGAAGGAAGGGCGCAGGCTCTTGGCGGCGCAGGAACGAACGGACTGGATGCGCTTGGAATCATGGCAGGCGCAAAGTTCGAGTTCAATGCTCTTCATGAATCCGTGAAAAAAGCTATAGGCATTTCAACGGTGGACGAATTCACTGTTCCCAAATACGACAGACCAGCCTACAGCGCGATACAGGCAGCGCCAAAGCCGTTTGAAGCAAAGACAGCGCTTGTGAGCGTGTACAACCCCTTCATGTGGTTCAACCTGGCAGATGATAACGATTTCGTGGAGCTTAACCTGAATACCGTGAGGTCACTCAAGCTGTTGAAAGGCGGGACGCTGAAGATAAAGTCCAACGGCTCATCTATCGAGAAAAAGTTCAAGGTGGCGCCAGTGCAGGATAATGTGATTATCTCAGCAAAGAAGTTCGGGATAGAGAAAGGAATGCTAACGCCAGTTGAGATCCTGAGGTGATGGAAATGGCAGAAAACAAATCTATAGAAAAAGCAGCAGGTAAGGAAGTTTCGAAAACAGAGCCGTCACCACTCATAAAAACCGGGGTGCTGAAAACCGGAGCTGTTAAAGAGACGGCTAAAGATGAGACGCCGAAAGCTGAAGTTAAGGCAGAAGCCATGACTGAAGCAAAACCAGAAGCTAAGAAAGAAGCCGACCCCTCCAAAGAATTCGTAGACGGCATCATGGCAGAGATGGCTCTTAAAGGCGCTTCAAAGAAGAGGCTTATTAAGATGCTGGTGGAGAAATACGGTATGGATAAGCAGAGAGTGACGTTCAAGCTGAAGAGGGCGCTGATAACGGAGAGGTATGCGGCGGCGCACGAGGCGGCGGCAGCAGAATTCGTAATTTAAGCTGTCTGCTCCATATTTGATTTTTCAGCAACAGCTATATATTCTGCAAATGATTTTGAATCTGGAATCGGTAATCTAATCTCCAGTAATCCCTGTATATGCAGTTCAATAGCTTCATACATATTCTTCTCAGCTTCTTCGCAGGTTGCGCCTGCAGCTACACATCCCGGTAAATCCGGCGAGTATGCCGAATAGTTATTATTTGCCTTTTCGATAACTACAAGGAAACGATACATTTTCATATCCTCTCCCCTAAAGCAGCTTCAAATGCCCCGTTATCCTGTCCAGCTCACTCGCTTCCGCAGGTCCTATCCCCAGCACTGTGACAGTTCCCGGCGGCACTTCGGTAAGCCCTGCATCCTGGATAAGCGCTGTCGAAAGACCGCGTTTTCTTGCCGCTTCTTTCAGTTCAAAGAGATCCTGAAGAGCGGCGACCCTCAACACCACTTTCTTTTGCCCCCCTTCTTTCCATGCTTCATAGACGTCCCTGCCTGCGAATTCGGAAGCTGATACGGCGGCGTGCGCCACCTGCACGGCAAGCTTTCCCTTTGAAAGCTTGAGGTCGTCCCGCACCACGATTACCTGTTTATATTCTGCCATGGAAAAAAAGCCCTATTGAGGTTTCTGTGCGTCAAGGATCATCATGCCTTTATCATCGAACTTAAGAGTGTCCCTTTTTTCAGACCATTCTTTTCCGAACTTAAGTGATTCGTCCATGTCAAAACCACCTACAGCAATGACGTCAGTGTTCGATGTGATCTTTTCAACAGGGATAGCCATGTAGGTATCTTTGCTCTTAACGATTACCCTGTTATTCTCAATTGCGACACTCTCCCCGATGTCCACGGCATTTTGCTTTACGAATTTTCCCGTATATTCCCGGAAATTTACGATATTTTTTTTCTTCGGGCTTTCCGTGTTGTTTTTCCTGAAAAATCCTGAGACCTTACTTATGATAGACATTTATTAATATATTGTTTTTCCTGAAATATATACTATTCACCCTCGTCTTTAATTACCACCGATGTATTAAAATATATGAAAACCAGAACTATCATAAGGAGGAATTTATGAAAAGATCAATCGGCGCAAAAACTATTGCTCATCCTGTTCCGGTCTGGGTGATTGGCACGTATGACCCGGAAGGGAAACCGAACGTAGCGACCGTGGCATGGGGCGGGATATGCTGTTCCAGCCCGCCGTGTGTTTCCATATCTCTCAGGAAAGCAACGTATTCGCACGGGAATATCGTGAATAAAAAAGCTTTCACTGTGAACGTCCCATCTGAAAAGTACATCAGGGAAGCGGATTATTTCGGGACTGTTTCAGGCAGGAACGAAGACAAGTTGGGTAAAACCGGGCTTACCGGCGTGAAGAGCGATCTTGTGGATGCTCCATACGTGAAGGAATTTCCTCTCATCCTGGAATGCAAATTGATCCATACCATTGAAATAGGGCTTCATACCGAATTCATCGGTGAGATCATGGATGTCAAGGCAGAAGAGGATGTGCTGGGGAAAAACGGGATCACGGATATTGAAAAAGTGAGACCAGTCATATTCGCCCCCGATACTTCCTCCTATTATGGGATCGGCAAAAATCTCAGTAAGGCATTTTCTGCCGGGAAAAAGAGATAGCGTACCTGATGAGAAAATATAAAAGATCAAATCATATCCCGATAGATCAACGCCCTCCGGCATTCTGGAGCCTCCCTGCTTCTGAACTGCTTGCACAACTCTGGACAGCGCCGCAGGGCATTACCAGCGATGAAGCCGTTCAGCGCCTTACGCATTATGGCTCCAATCTCCTTTCGCCAGGAAAAAGGTATGATTCCCTTTCTCTTCTGCTCGGTCAGTTCAAAAGCCCGATTACCCTCATCCTTCTCTTTGCTGCAGGATTGTCATTTTACCTGCACGAACATGTTCAGGTTCTCATCATCCTGGTAATTGTTTTTATCAGCGGTCTTCTCGGATTCTGGCAGGAACGGGGAGCTGCTGGTGCGGTCGAGAAGTTACTTGCTATTGTGCAAATAAAAGCAACGGTGCTTCGTGACGGAACCACCAAAGAGATCCCGGTCGAAGATATCGTGCCCGGGGATGTTATTATCCTCAACGGCGGGGATGTCGTTCCCGGGGACTGCCTGATACTTGAATCCAGAGACCTGTTCGTCGATGAAGCGACGCTGACAGGTGAAACATACCCTGTAGATAAGTCAGCCGGGGTGATCCCGAAGGAAACACAGCTTGGCAGGCGGAACAACACGGTTTTTATGGGAACGCATGTGGTGAGCGGCAGCGCAAAAGCCGTTGTTGTTTTCACAGGGAAAGAAACCGAATTCGGTAAGGTTTCCAAGCGCCTGGAACTCAGGCAGCCGGAAACTGAGTTTGAGCGGGGTGTCAGGAGGTTCGGGTATCTCCTGATGGAGGTTACGCTGCTGCTTGTGATCTCCATCTTTGCCATTAATGCCTATCTGGGGCGCCCTGTCCTGGAATCCCTTCTTTTTTCCCTGGCGCTCGCTGTCGGGCTGACCCCGCAACTGCTGCCCGCGATCATCAGCGTGAACCTTGCGCACGGCGCAAAGCGCATGGCACAGCAGAAAGTGATCGTTAAACGTCTCGCTTCCATTGAAAATTTTGGCAGTATGAACGTACTCTGTTCAGACAAGACAGGCACCCTGACAGAAGGGGTAGTGCAGGTCTATTCTGCTCTTGACGTGGAGGGAAATAAGAGCGAAAAAGCCCTTTTCCATGCTTATCTTAATGCTTATTTCGAGACAGGTTTTACGAACCCGATAGACAGTGCGATACGGAACCATTGCAGGTTCAATGTGCCAGAATACAGGAAACTGGATGAAGTGCCGTATGATTTCATTCGCAAGAGACTGAGCATACTTGTTTCAAAGGATGGCACGAACCTGATGGTGACAAAAGGCGCTCTGCAAAATGTGCTTGATGTATGTTCGACAGCAGAAACGTCTGATGGAAAGATAGTGGATATAGCCGCGGTGAAGGAACAGATCCGGCAGTGTTTTGAAAAGCAAAGCGGTAAAGGTTTACGCATTCTGGGAATTGCGTACCGGAATATCGGATCAGATACTCTTATAACCAAAGAACATGAAGCATCGATGACTTTTTCAGGATTCCTTGTACTGTTTGACCCGCCAAAACCCGGAATCGCAGAAACAATAAACAATCTTGCTCGGCTTGGTATCACCCTCAAAGTCGTGACGGGAGACAACGAACTGGTCGCTGCAAATGTCTGCAAGCAAGTCGGATTGCCGGATTCAAAGACACTCACGGGTTCGAAACTTCGCTCTATGAGCAACGAAGCGCTTGTAAAACAGGTAAATGACATCACCATTTTCGCTGAAGTCGAGCCAAACCAGAAAGAACGTATTATAATGGCTCTGAAAAAGAGCGGGAATGTTGTTGGTTATATGGGGGATGGGATCAATGACGCTTCTGCTCTCCATGTGGCGGATGTGGGCATATCTGTTGATGGCGCCGTGGATGTTGCCAAGGATGCCGCGGATATCGTTCTGCTGGAAAAAGACCTGAGTGTTCTAGTACAGGGTGTACGCGAAGGGAGAACCACATTTGCAAATACTCTCAAATATGTGTTCATGGCGACGAGCGCCAATTTCGGGAATATGTTCAGTATGGCAGGCGTATCGCTTTTCCTGCCCTTTCTTCCCATGTTGCCGGAACAGATCCTGCTCACGAATCTCATGACCGATATCCCCGAGATGACCATCGCCACTGATAGCGTTGACGGTGAAATGGTCGATCACCCCAGGCGATGGAATATAGGGTTCATCCGTAATTTTATGATCGTCTTCGGGATATTAAGTTCAGTATTTGACTATCTAACATTCGGCGTCTTGTTTTACATACTCCACGCTGTGCCGGACGAGTTCAGGACCGGATGGTTCATGGAATCTGTAATTTCAGCTTCGATGATCGTGCTTGTTATCCGTACAAAAAAGCCTTTTTTCAAGAGCATGCCGGGGAAGTACCTGTTCGGAGCTACCATGCTGATCGTTTTTAGCGCGCTTATTTTGCCTTTCACTCCACCCGGGAAGGTATTCATATTCAGTAATCTCCCGGTTTCGTTCATTATTCTTATGGGAGCCATCGTGGCATTTTATATTATCGCGGCAGAGATGGTGAAAGTGGTCTTTTACAGGATGGTGAAATTTTGAGATATATCACTCTCTTTCCTCTCATGGATTTTCGAAATCCTATTCTGACTTATAGACAAATATGTATTCTCCGGAGTTAAGGAGGGCAAGATTAAATATTGGGATGGTTTATTATAGTCCGGATAGGAATTATTAAAAATATGATCAGTAACAAAGGAACTATATCTTAACATGTATATATTTGAATATAAAGAATTAATAAAAAATCTTGTGATAAGTGACCTCAAGACGAAATACTCAAGCTCTGTACTTGGTTTTGCCTGGTCGATGCTGAACCCCCTGATGATGATGCTTGTCCTTTATTTTGTGTTCAGCAACGTTTTCAAAATGACACAGGAGCATTTTGCTCTGTATATATTGATTGGACTCACAGCGTGGCGGTTTTTTGCATTCGGGACCACATGCGCCATGTACTCGATTGTGGGAAAAGCAAGTCTTGTAACCAAGATCTTTATCCCCCGTGAGATATTGACATTCAGTGCGGTTTTATCCGCTTTGATCAGTTCCCTGCTGGAGTTCCTAGTGTTGATCCCGCTTATGGTTATTTTGGGAGTAACACCAACAATATTTATTATATTTTTTCCTGTGCTGCATATCCTGTTTTTCCTTATCGTGTATGGCACGGGACTGGCAATGGCGTCGTTATATGTGTATTACAGGGATATTAACCAGATATGGGATGTACTTCTCCAGATAGGTTTTTTCCTTTCACCGATCGTCTATCCGCTTTCCCTGATACCGGGAAATTATTTGATTTATTATATGCTGAACCCGATAACAAGATTGATAGAGATGTACAGGGACGTTCTTTTGTACGGAAAGCTGCCTGGACTTATGGATCTCGGGCTCGTGATGATGTTCGGGATAGTCCTGTTTTTGCTTGGGTCGTGGTTGTTCGGGAAATTGTCTCCAAGGTTTGCGGAGGAGGTTTAATTCGTGTCACTGCTAAAAAAAGATAAAAAAGAAGAGTTTGCAGTAACAGTTGAAAATGTTTCCAAGCGCTTCAAGATCCCTCATGAAAAAAGGAGCACGTTATTCGAAAATATAACCGGGATACTTGAAGGTAAGAAATACAGTTATGAAGAGTTCTGCGTGCTCAAGAATATCAGTTTCAAAGTTAAAAAAGGCGAAACTTTAGGAATAATTGGTGAAAATGGCACTGGAAAAAGTACGCTTCTTAAGATTATCGCCGGAGTGCTGAAGCCTGACAATGGAAGTGTCATAGTTAATGGAAAAATAGCTCCTTTTTTAGAATTAGGCGTGGGTTTTCAACCTGAACTCAGGGCTGAAGATAATGTAAGGCTGTATGGCGCTGTTATGGGTATGAATAAAAAAGAGATAGAAGATAAATTTGAAGATATATTTGAGTTTGCTGAACTTGAAAGATTTAAAAATGTAAAGTTGAAAAATTTCTCTTCAGGAATGTATGCAAGGTTAGCTTTTTCTACAGCGATTTCGACTGATCCTGATGTGCTTTTAATAGATGAAGTTCTTGCTGTCGGTGATTTAAATTTTCAACAAAAATGCCTGAATAAAATTAATGAGTTCAAAAAGAATAAAAAAACAATATTGTTTGTTTCTCATGATACTGAATCCATTAAAAAGATCAGCAATTCTGTTTTACTTCTAAACAAAGAAAAATCGCCGCTTTTAGGAGTACCGGACATAATTATTAAAAAATACCTGCAGCCAAAGGACAATAATATTGAAAAAATCATTTCATCAAAAAAACGAGCTTCAACGATTACTTTGAAAGGTGAAATAGCTGGAATTGAAATACTGGATGATAATGGAAATGAAATAAAAGAAATAGAATTCGGGCAAAAAATAAATATAATTTGCAAATTGAAATTTAATACCCAGGTTATTAATCCTGTTGTAGGTATCATAATAAGGGATAAAGATGGAAAAGAGAGCTATAATACAAATACATTATGGAATAACATTTACACTGGAGATTATTCAAAAGGAGATTCAGCAGAGATTGCATTTGAATGTTCTAACTATCTGAATACCGGGACATATTCTATAACCATAGGATTAACCGATTCAACAGCTACAGAGGTTTACGATTGGTATGATAACTTTGCTTCCTTTGAAGTTATAGGAAATACAAAGTCAATTGGTACAGCAAACCTTAATTCAAATGTTAGAGTTGTGCAGAGATAAGATTAATATAACAACCAACAGAACTAAAATTGAACTATGATATCAAGATTTTGTGAAATAATAACAGAAAATTTCCACGATATAGCTAATGGTGTCTTTTCTAAAAATAGTTCTTCTTCGGATGAACAATTGAACATTAAAATGATGTCAATAGCCACGAACTGGATGTGCAACCTGAGATGTGAAATATGTGATATATGGAAAAAAAAAGATAAAACCATATTATCTCCATCTCTTTTGAGGGCATCGCTCCAGAGTCCATTTTTTGATAATGTCGAATGTGTGGGCTTTTTTGGCGGAGAAACTACACTGCATCCTGCATTGCCAGAATTAATGCAAGTTATTAAAGACAGATTCGGTATTAATGCTGCAATAGTTACGAACGGTTACGGAAAACATATTCCTGACATATTTAATAATCTTAAAGATTTTAACCCTTTAATTTGTGTCAGTATTGATGGTCAGAAAAATGTTCACGATATAAGAAGAGGAAAAAAAGGATCCTATGAAGATGCCCTGAGAACTCTTGCTCGGGCTAACGATTTGTTCTCGCAAAAACCTAGAATAAGTTTTACAGTGTTGCCGGACACTGTAAACGAGCTGTCACATATTCTCGAATTAGCAAAAAAATTTAACACTGATATTTCCATGAGAGCAGGCGTTTCGGGCTCCTATTTTGGCGGTAAATCCAATGAAAAATGGAGCGAACATGATATTAAGCAATTAGAAGATCAGTTATCAAATATCCCCGATAGCTTTTTGACCAATCCATTTTTTGTTAGAGATATTCCGGAATTTCTTCGAAGCGGTAAGGTAAAAATACAATGTAAAGCCGCGTACAATATTCTGGTCGTAGACCCTGATATGAATACAAGGATCTGTCACTCATTGGAGCCGATATGTAAATTAGCTGACGTCCCAAAAAATTGGGGAAAACATCCAGAGTGGAAGGCAGCGAAAAATGGCAGATGTTTTAAAAGAGAATGTTTTATTGACGGGCCATATAGTACAAGCTGGTTTTAAATGAACGAAAACCGAAATCTCCCTCCAGCATCCATAGTCATTTTAAATTATAATGGAAAAGAACTTTTAAGGGATTGTTTCTCCTCTTTACAAAATCTGGACTATCCGGAAGAACTGATTGAAATAATATTGGTAGACAACGGTTCGTCTGATGGCTCGATTGAATATATCGAACAATATTTTCCAGGGATAAAAATTATAAAAAAAACTGAAAATTTAGGGTTTGCGAAAGGTTGCAATATAGGTGCCACTTTTTCCAAAAGCAGTTATATCGTTTTCTTAAATAACGACATGCGTGTCGATGAAAACTGGTTGAAAGAGCTTATACTGCCGTTAATGGAAGATAAAAGCATCGGGATAACTTCCTCAAAGATATTAAACTGGGACGGATCAAAAATTGACTATGCGGGTGCTGTTCTGAGTTTCAATGGTCATGGATATAAAAGGGGGGAAAATCAGGAACCTGATAAGTATAATACACCGGAATATTGTTTGATCCCATCAGGTGGGTCAATGGCAATTTCAAAAAAACTTTTTTTGAAGCTGGGTGGATTTGATGAGGATTATTTTGCTTATTTTGAAGATATTGATCTCGGCTGGAGATCATGGATATTTGGATATTCCGTCTTATTTGTACCAGGTTCCATTGTATATCATAAGAAAAGCCAGACACAAACAAAAGCGAAGATCAAACATGTATATCTCCTGGAAAAAAATGCATTGTGCACTATTTTAAAAAATTATGACTTAAAAAATGTTATTCCTCTATTTTCAGCTTCATTCTTACTTTTTCTTTATAGAATGCAATTTGATAAGGAAAGACGTAATTGGAAATCTTTGAAAGAAAGAAAAGATGTGCTCAGATATCTTTTAAAGAATTTTATTAAATTCTTATATAAACGAATATATATACAGAATCACAGGAAAAATAAAGATGCGTATATTTTCCAATATTTTAAAACTCCGTTCTGTACAGTAGTTATTGATTATTATCAGGATGACCAAAAGTATATAAGCGAATTTAATAGAATTATAGAACAATTTAAAATTAGAAGAATTTTCTTCAATAATTCTATAACAGACAACACACAAGTAATGCAGGAAAAGAATGAAATGCCCTTTAAAAAGTAAAGATATATTAATTAAATAAATTAGATATGTATAATTTGAAAGAAGCCTACTCGATAGCTGAAAAAATTCCTGGATGGTTAGCATGCGAAGAAGCAGAATATTTGTATAATGTAGGATACAATTCTAATTCAGATATCTTAGAAATAGGAACCTACTTTGGTAAATCCACTTACCTTATGGCTCAAGGTATTAAGGATGCAAATAAAAAATTTAAAGTAATTACTATAGATATTCATTGGCGGGGGATTGATCCGAATACAAACAAACCAATAGTTTTATCTGAAGACTCCCAGATATTTATTGGGAGAGTATTAAAAGAATATGGACTTGAAAATACAGTAATACAAATGATTGGATGGTCTGACATCTGTATATCTTTTATAGACTTCAATAAAATAAAAACTATTTTTATAGACTGTGGACATGATTATGAATCATGCAGCAAGGATTTTTTAACAATAAGAAAAAAATTGACAATAGGAAGGAATACTAACTTACTATTTCATGATTATCACCCGAGCTTTCCCGGTGTACAAAAAACAATTGACGAATTAGTAAAAAATGATCCTGGATTTAAATATGTTAATCTTATCCATTCATTATTTATATGTGAACTTGAAAAATCGCCCTCTCGATATCTACAAAAAATATTCGATAAATATCATTATATCTTTTCAACCAGAGAGAGAAAAGAACGTCAAAATGAGCGCAAACTTGGGTTAAATCAACTACGCTATAATCGATATGGAAATAGGAAAGCTGAAATATCTGACATTCAGTTGAAAATTAATGGTGGCACAGGTGAAAACGCCAAAATTATAAACTTTGGAGATAACACATGCATCCAACTTAAAATTCAATTTCATGAAGATGCAATTAATCCAATAGCAGGGTATATAATCAGAGATATAGACGGGCGAGAAGTATATAACACAAATACGCTTTGGAATAATCTCATTCTTGGAGAATTTAAAAAAAATGATACATTTGAGATATCTTTCTTACAAAGAATGATATTAAATAATGGTTTATACTTCATCACTGTAGCTTTAGCATACTCCGATGCTAAACAACTTTATGATTGGCATGATAATGTTATAGAATTTGAAGTTAAAAATAACAAAAAATACTGCGAAATTGTTGATTTACAAACGGAAATAAAGATCAACAGAGTACAGAAATGACACTTTATTCCGATGAAAGAATGTTCCCTGAAGAACCTGATGATTGGCCCCTTGGATCGGTGTACTTCTGGCTAAAACAGCATGAAGAACATGTTGCTCGTTACAGGTTCTTTGCCCAATACGCCAAAAATAAATGCGTTCTTGACGCAGGCTGTGGTTTTGGCTATGGATCAGTAATACTATCAAACAATGCGAAAAAAGTAGTGGGTATTGATAAATCAATCCAGACTTTAAAACATTCAACAGAAAAATATGATTCAAAAAATATAGATTATGTCGCTTCAGACGTTACGTGTACTCCTTTTGAAAATAAAACTTTCGATACAATATATGCTTTTGAAGTAATTGAACATATAAAAAATGATGACGATTTCCTTTCGGAAATGAAGAGACTGCTAAAAGAAGATGGATTCATATTTATTTCAACTCCGAATAAAAAATTCTCCGGTTACCTGGATGGTGTCGTAAATAAGTTCCATTTCAGGGAATATGAGTTAGATGAGTTCAGGGAAAAGCTTAGATGTTATTTCAGCGATGTACAAATTTATAGCGAAAGATATTCAAAGAGCTATCTCATTAAAGAATCGAATTTTAATGCAATAAAGGTTATGAGAGAGAAAATTATAAACCTTGAACAGCAAAACATCGCCAAAGATTTTAAAATTTTTGAATTAAATAAAAAAATAAATTATTTAGAAAATGAAATAAATAATTTGACCGTTAAATTTGACAGGTTACATATAGAATTAATAAAAAAGTTTTTGCCCAAAGGATTTTATAATAATAAATTTTTTGTTAATAAGCAAAATCATCATGTACAGAATAATATTATTGAACCAAATAATAGATCTCCCGAAATCCGGCAAATAGAACCTTTAATGTCAATCGCGCCACTGGAGAATGAAATTGTAATTGATTCAAAAGATCCGGATAAAGCGTTTTTTTTTATTGCGATTTGCAGAAAATAATATAAAGGATGCCTGAAAAAAAATCGCATCTTATTTGCTGTGCTAGTTTTTCCTGATCACTACCACAACTTCTGTGTTATTCTTTATAAATAACTCAAGTTCAAATGTATTAAACATTTTTTTCAACAATAATATATATTCAAGAAATTCTTTTTGAGTCCAGACATGGTAATGAATGCTATAATCTATTTTCATGAGGTGATCCACTTCTTCCGAAACATCATCATAGTGAACACCTGACAGGTTTGCAGAAGTGCCCAGATATTTTACCCATTCTTCATAATGCAACCTTTTTGAGTATTGCGGTCCTTCATTGTAATCCTTTATTATATGTTCCATCGAAGTAATTGGGCGATCCCTGTCAAAAATGAAACGCTTATCAGGAATTGATAAGAACAATATACCACTGCTTTTAATAACCCGGATCATATTTTCAAAAGCTTTAATTGGATTTTCACAATGCTCGATAAAATGATTTGCTATAACGAAATCAACTGATGAATCCTTTAAGCTTTCAAGTTTTTCACCATCATCAAAAATGTCAACATTTACACATTCCTGTGTTTTGAAATTTGGATCATGTATCTTTAATTTCTCGAAAGGATATTTATCCAAATATTTTACTTTTACCGAATGAGGCAATTTAAGAGGATTGTTTAGAGCTCCAATCTCAATGCCTTCCCCCTTCAGATATTTTTGCGCTATAGTTTGCCTGATGGAATTTTCTGAGCTTTGTGATATCTCTGGTGGAATTGGTATGATTTTCCTTTTTTGTCTGAGCTTAATTGATCTTATTTTTTCAGTTAGATTGGCTATCAGTGTACTATTTTTCATTTTATCGGATACTCAATCATCATTTTTATATGAATAGAACGATTATTATTTTCTTCTTAAGTACATATAAGACATGATAAAATGTTCTTAGAACAGTATAATACTTTTCCATTGTAGCAATCTTTATCACCTTTCAAACAGAAATATATGGTAAAAACCCCCAATTTTCATGAGTAAAGTTTTAATAATCTCTCCGGATACAATTCCTATCGGTAAACATCTTGCAGCAGGTCCCGGCATCAGGTCATGGGAGATAGCCAGGGCATTAAAACAATACGGGCATGAAATTACTATCGCAGTTCCAAAAGATTGCTACGATGCAGAAATTAATGAGGCTTCTGGAGTAAAAATTAGAACATGGGATTTCAACAACCTCTTAAAGTTATGTGATGATGTAGATGCCGTATTCTTACCACAGGGAAAACTTGATCTGTCTGATTTTTTTGTCAAACATGTAAGGGAGGACATTTGTGTTATAGTTGATATATACGATCCGAATTTAATAGAATATTTAAATCTATTTACTCCGGATGCAAGCGGAATAAAAGGTTTTTCGGATTGCTTAACTGCTATTGTGCCAATCCTGAAAAGAGGGGATTTTTTTGTTTGCGCCAGCAATCGCCAGCGGTATTATTATCTTGGTATCCTCAACGTCCTGGGAAGAATTAACCCGATTACCTATACTGAAAAATTGATCGATATTGTTCCTTTCGGAGTTCCTGATGATGACCCTGTTTATGAAAATAAAAAAGTGATGCGTGGAACTCTTGTTAACCATGATGACTGGGTAGTACTGTGGTTTGGAGGTATTTATCCCTGGTTTGACGCAATAACGCTAATAAATGCCATTGACATCGCAGTTAAAAAATATCCAAAGATCAAACTTATTATTATGGGCGCAGTACACCCAAGAGGATATGCTCCAACCGATAATTATTTAAAGACTCTTGAATTATCAAAGCAGTTGGGTTTGTATAATAAAAACGTGTTTTTCACTGAGTGGAAACCATACGACGAACGGATATACTGGTACAGGGAAGCAGATATTGGAATTTGCACCTACCCAATGCATCTTGAGACAGAATTGTCGAATCGGACAAGGGTTGTTGATATGTTATGGGGAAATCTTCCCGTTGTAACCACAGAGGGAGATGAAATAAGTAGATTGATAAAACTGTATAAATGTGGTGAAACTGTTAAACCTGGTGACCCGGAAGAGCTGGCAAGGGTTCTGGTTGATATTCTTGACAATGACGAAAAAAGAAAAAAAATGGTTGAAAATACAAAAAAGTTGGTGGACGAACGTCTCAGATGTAAAAAGATCGTCAAACCTCTGGCTGAGTTTTTGAACAATCCGGTAATCGCAAAGGACCGGATGAATGAATCTGCTTCCAATACTTTACTCTATAATGTAGATACACTCGAAAGACATCGAGACTACATTCCGACAGAAAAAAGATTATTTGAACAGGAGATCAAAAAGAGAGATCAATATGCAAATCAACTCCATCAGAATATTGAACAATTAAATCAGCACATCAATAAAGTCAATCAGTATGCCAACCAACTGAATCAAAATATCAATCAGCTTAAAGAGGATAATCAAAACAAAAATGAACAAATTCAAAGCCTTGAAATTAAAGTACATGAAAGTAACGTAAGATTGAATGATATCTACAGCAGTTTAACATGGCAATTGGTGATGAAATTTCAGAAGGGAATGGGAATATTGCTACCTCCTGGAACCAGAAGGCGCTTTTATTATAATAAAGTATTACTCGGACTTAGAACTATTGCAAGTGAAGGATGGGGAAGTTTTTGGAATAAATTAAAGAAATTTCTCAGGAGCAATGAATCAAGTGAATATAATCTATGGATCTCAAAGAATGAACCCGATAAGGAAGACCTGAAGAATATCAGAGAAGCATCCAAGAATTTCAAGTACCAGCCGAAAATCAGCATTATAACTCCGGTGTGGAATACGAACGAAAAGATGCTGATATCAATGATTGAATCTGTTTTGAAGCAATGTTATGATAATTGGGAATTGTGTATTGCAGACGGGGGTTCAACAAAACCGCATGTGAATAAAATCCTAAATAAATATATTGAAAATGATGCACGAATTAAAGTAAAATTTTTGCCACAAAATAAAGGAATTGCAGGCAATTCAAATGAAGCGTTATCCCTGGCTACTGGAGAATTTATAAGTTTTTTAGATCATGATGATGAAATTTCTCCCTTTGCACTTTATGAAATTGTCAGGCTGCTCAACGAACATCTGGATGCAAATCTGATATACAGCGATGAAGACAGGTTGAATGAGAAAGGAAACAGGATCAATCCTTTTTTTAAACCTGACTGGTCATTACCTATGTTCCTCTCTACAAATTATATTTGTCATTTTCTGGTTTATAGAAACTCTTTAATTCATGAAGTTTCAGGATTTCGCGAAGGATTTGATGGATCACAGGATTATGATACTGCTTTAAGAGCAATAGAAAAAATCCCGGAAGAGAGCATTTATCACATTCCAAAAGTGCTATATCACTGGAGAATAACTCCGCTCTCGGCTGCATCCGGAAGGGATGCAAAACCCTACGCATATGAGGCAGGAAAGAAAGCTTTAGAGGAATGTCTGCTCAGGAATCGAATTAATGGTGAAGTAATTGAATTGAATGATCCGGGAAGCTACAGAGTTAAGAAAAAAATCGAGAACGGACATTCTGTGGATCTGATCATCGTACCCGATGGTCATGACGAATCCAATAATACGGATAGTATTCAAAATAAACTTGTAGAAATAATTTCAAGGACAAAATGTAAACCAAACAAAATATATCTTCCTTTCGCCTCGAATATGCCGGAAGCGGAAGAGTATTCGCAGTTATCAAATGAAAAATTAAATGAAATAGTCACAAATGGTAATCCTGATTATATTATCTTCATGGAACCCGATTCAATTTTGCAGGAGACTTTTATTAAACCACCTTCTGATTGGATCGAGGCTTTGATCGAACATTTTTCATATTTTGAAGTGGGTATTGTAGGAACTGGAACTTTTATCTTCGGAAATATTGTCCACAATGTTCGCATGCCATGCGGCAGGATTTTCGGTCTGAAAAAGGATTTGCTTCGGTCATATTTAGAAAGAAACACGGTTCCATCTGATTTCGATGATCTACAAATAGCTCTGGCTGATCATGCAATATCGCTTGGCCATTATAATCTATTCACACCGCATAGTGCTGGTAATCAATTTGATATGAAAAAGATTAATAAGTATTATGCTTATTTTGAAAAAAATCCTTCTTTGACGGATAATTTGATGTATTATTTGCCCAAAATTTGATAACAATTATGGATAGACGTTTCGATTTAGCCTCGAAGTACATTCGTGGACAGGGGATAGAAATAGGAGCATTGCATCAACCACTCCATGTTCCCACAAATGTAGAGGTGAAATATGTAGACCGGCTCACCAATAATGATCTGTTAAATCATTATCCTGAAGTTAAAGAATCGCTCAAAGTATCCCCGGATATAATAGATGATGCAGAAACTCTTGATAAAATCGAAGATGAGATATACGATTTCTGTATCTGCAACCATGTTATTGAACATATGGCAAATCCCATAAATGCTATCATGAACTGGCTCAGGGTTTTAAAAACAGGGGGTATTTTGTACCTTTCTATTCCCGATATAAGCAATCCACTTGATTCTGGTAGGGATTTGACCACGATGGAGCATTTAATTAATGATAATAAAGAGAGAGATCAATCCGAGGATTTTAAACACTTTCTGGAATGTGCAAAATATTGGACTAAATCCAGAGATACAAATGAAATTGAGAAAACAGCCAGAACAAATTGGGATAAGCATTATTCTATTCACTACCATACTTTTAACAAAAGTTTGATTGAGCGTTTTTTTTCATATCTTATTAGGCTGGATGACCAATTTCAAATTGTGGAGTCGGCAGAGAATGAAATCAACGGTGTAAAAGAATATATTTATATTATTGAAAAGACCAACTATGTTAGTAAAATTTTTGATCATTTAAAGATATCAAAACAAATAATTAAACAGCCTCGCTGTGATGTAATCATTCCTGTATATAACGCTTATTTTGATTTTATTAAATGTCTTTACAGTGCGATGAAATATCAAAACGAATATAGAATCATATGCATAGATGACAAAAGCACTGATCCGAGGATAAATGAACTATTTTTACGGATCGAACTTTCTGAAAATGATAATGTAATAATGATCAATAATCTCGCGAATGAAGGTTTTGTTAAAACTGTCAATGCCGGGATGGAATTTTCAAAAAAAGATGTAATTCTATTGAATAGCGATACCATCATTACAGTAAATTGGGCTAAAAAGCTGTCAAGTTGCGCTTATTCAGACGACAATATTGCTACAGTTACTCCTCTTTCCAATAATGCAACGATTTGTTCTGTTCCCGATTTCTGTAAGGATAATGCAGTGCCGGAAGGATTTACCATTGATGATTTTGCAGATTTCATAGAGAAAGTTTCTTTAGAGCAGTATCCGGTGATTCCAACTGCGGTCGGATTCTGCATGTATATCAAACGAAAGGTAATAGATGAGATTGGTTATTTTGATGATATAACCTTTGGTAAAGGATATGCTGAAGAAAACGATTTCTGCATGCGCGCTATCCAGGCGGGATATAAAAATATCCTTTGTGATGATACTTTTGTTTTTCATAAAGGCGCTGCATCTTTTTCTGGCGCTCAGACTGAACTCATGGGAAGAAATCTAAAAATCCTGTCTGAAAGGTACCCTGACTATTTTCCAGATGTAGCCAAATTTTGTCAATCAAATCCTTTAAAGCTTATTCAAGATAACATTAAATTCCGGATGACGACCTGGGATAATTCCGCCAAAAAGAACCTTCTATTCATCCTCCATCATCTGGGCGGGGGCACGGAACATCATGTTATGGATCTGATCGGATCTATGAAATCTTCATACATCTGTTACATCCTGCAAATCGAAAACAACCAAATGATCTTAACAGAATTCAATAATGACAGAAAGCTTCGATACGTTTTTCCGATGTTTCATCCAACTGGTTTTAGTGTTCTTTACGATGAAGAATATAAAAACCTTTTTAGAAGAGTAGTAAATACATTTCATATCGGTTTAATTCACATTCATCAACTGATACTCCACACAATGGATATTTTCGATATCGCACAAGAGCAGAACATACCTCTGCTCATGACCTTTCATGATTATTATGCGGTATGTCCTGGCATTAATCTTCTCAATGAAAAATATCTATACTGCCATGAAAAAAATGATCTTGAAAAATGTAATATATGTTTATTAAAACATTTCAGTTTACCAAGGAATTTCATAAAAGAATGGCGTGAAAGTTTCCAGAAAGCAATTAATAATTGCGATCTACTTATAGCTCCCAATCCCTCTGTTTTTAAAATATTAAAGGAGTATTACGATTTTCCTGATGATAAGACCTTGGTCATAGAACATGGGCATAAAAAGGAATTATTCGGAACAAATGATATTTTATCAGATTCAGATAAAAATGACAGAAGTGATATTTTTCATATCGCATATATAGGTTCGTTAAAAAGACATAAAGGAAATGAAATTTTTTATTCCCTCGCGCAATCGAAAAGACTGAAAAATAAAGTCAAATGGAGCATTTTTGGGGAATCAGATCTGCATTATGCGCACGGATACAACTCAAAATCAAACATACATCTATATGGAAAGTATAAAAATTTGAGTGAGCTTAAATACTTGCTTAAAAAAGAAAAAGTTGATATGGTTTTTCTTCCCTCAATCTGGCCAGAAACATTTTCTTATACCTTATCTGAAGCATGGGCTTTTGGGATTCCGGTACTTGTATCTGATATGGGAGCATTGAAAGAACGGGTGGAGAGAGCAGGCGGGGGATGGATAGTAGATGTTTCGCATTTGAAAAATGTTGAAGAAAAAATACTTGAAATTATTGAGTCCAAAGAGGATTACAGGCAGAAAAAAGATGCCCTAAAAAAGATAAACCTCAAAAAAATGGAAGAAATGCAAAATGAATATAATAATGTATATTTTAAATATATTCATTTAGCAAATCCTGCATATTCCGATGAATTTATTTTGTCTAATTCCGAAATCTTTGGATCATTGAATAAAACACCAGATCAACTTGTTCCTCTAATAGAAAGCCATACTAACATATTTATTAGATTTTACAGATGCCTTCGTGAACATGGAATTTCATATACGTTACGAAAAGGCTATTCTTACTTAAACTCATAGAAACAATATAAATCTAAGACCGATAATGACAAGATTAGTTCAATTATCAAATTCCAGAGATAACAATTTTGACTTTTTAAGATTTTTAGCGGTGTCCGCTGTCATAGTTAGCCATAATTTTGCCATTTTTGGGTTGAAGGAGCCAGTGTTATTTGGATACAATATGATATAGAAAAAATAAGGAAGAATCTTTATATAAACAATTTCTATTATAATCAAAATCGATAATGAAAAGAATAGATTTTTCGATAGATTCAGGAACTGAAATGCTAAAGAAGAATTACCTGCAAAAACAAAACTTAATTTATTTATTTACTATTCTTATCAGCTTTATATTGTTATATCAAAACAGGTTTTGGTTGCGCTTTGTTGATGAATCAGATAACCTTGCTGTAGGCTGGTTGATTTCAAAAGGATATGTTCTTTATAAAGACGTATTTTCACATCACATGCCTTTCCCATATTATTATTCAAGTTTCTTGATCAGCCTTGGATTAAAAGATTTTGTTAGTTTAAGATTTGGAATGAGTCTTACCATCTTATTTTTTTGGGTATTAATAATCGTAATTTTTAAAAATAAGATCAATTATAAAATATTGTGTGTTTTGATTCTGTTATCTGCACT
Source organism: uncultured archaeon (assembly GCA_902386115.1). Classification (GTDB taxonomy): domain Archaea; phylum Halobacteriota; class Methanosarcinia; order Methanosarcinales; family Methanoperedenaceae; genus Methanoperedens. The sequence goes on from CABMHZ010000152.1 coordinate 26,477, forward strand.
CGCTCATCCAATATTTTGGGGACAAATGTTCCTGGCTGATAGTTTCTTTGGTTATTCTTTCCTTATCGTTTTCCTGTATTTTTTCTCAAATCCACAATTGAATTTTAATATAACAGATGAAATTATAATCGCAATTATGATTTTTATTTCAATTATGTCAACCCCAGTAAGCATATACCCAATTTTATTGTTAGGAATTTACTATATATTAACAAGATTAATCCAACTTTCTGCTGACAGAACTAATTATAAAATCTCGATAGAACTAAAATTTGCAATTATAATATTTTTACCTTTTTTAATAGTATTCGTCCTGATTTATTTTGGAGGCTATCTACAACAATTTCTGAAAGATGTATATTTCTTTAACAGTGTTTACTACTCTCAATTTGCAGATGGATTTACAGGCATGCAATTAGTGCAACCGATCAAAGATTATATCGGGCTGATCTTTGCGTATATTACTAATATCAACTGGTTATTTGGCGAAAAATCATTTGTCTGGAAGTCATGGGATAAAATTCCATTATTCTTTGAAGGGTTTTTGGTTATAAGTAATCTTTTAGTCTCCGGTATATTCTGGAATAAAAGAAATCGATATTTGGCTATCTTTTATTTTCTTATTCTGGGATATTTAAGAATGCGAAATGTATGGTTTCATGCAGTCCCGTATTATTTGCTTTCTTTTTTTGGTGTTAGTTTACTCATAACAGAAGCATACGACCTGCTTTTGCACAGATGGGTTAACCCTCACAACCTGATGACTAAAGCTAAAATTGAAATTTTTCTTATTGTGTTTTATGGTTTGTTAGCATTAGTATTCATGGGAGTCATTTCCATTGCCTATATTTCCAATGGTTCTGGCACTGGTGAACACTATGTTTATTCTTCTCCTTATAATAATATTATTCAGACATTAACACAACCAAATGATACTATATGGGTTGCTCCACTTGATCCAATGCTGTACTTTTCAAATAATAGATTGCCTGCCTCACAGTATATCTTTTATCTGCCCTGGCTTGCTGCATCAAATGAAATCAATACAGGACTTATAGAGGATTTGGAATTAAAAAAGCCGCCACTCATTATTTTCAACAGAGACGATGACATCTGGGGTTATGTTCTTAAAGATTATGGGAAAACTATCGATGAGTATCTACATAAAAATTATTATCAGGTTGATGCTGATAATCCAATATATAAAAATGTCTATTTAATAACTGCAAATAAAAATCGACTTCTTAATATCCTGATCCAGAGAGATTTGTATCAACCTTTAGATATTAACCAACAGGATATCAGCTCCCATATTGGTGAAATAATCTCCGGAGAACAGGTTATTCAAACATTTACACCATTGAAACCCGGTACTTATCGAATGGACATAATGTTAGCTACTTTTGCCAGAGAAAATCATGGTAAAGTCATTTTCCATCTAAAGCAAAATTTGACAGGTGATGATTTCTATAACAAAACAGAGAACATATCGATGATTAAAAATAATGACTGGTATCCATTATATTTCCCTCCATTTGATGAATCAAAGATCGATAAGAGAATATATCTTGTTATAGAAGCACCTGAATCTAAAACAGGAGATGCCATTACGATATATTCATCCAAAGATGACAAATATAAATTTGGTGAACTGTACATAAATGGCCAGCCGACTGGTAAGGATCTTACATTCAGAACATACTGGAAACCCAAGTTTGATTTTTATAATTCTTGATTATATGTTGACGATAATATCCAATAAATTGATGGTGGGAATCTGGTTGGAGCCTCACCTGTTACTACGTAAAATAATAATATTAAGTTGATTCTAATTATAAAGAGATTGTCGGAAAAGCTGTTAACTTTCACCAATTCAAGATAACATCATAATCCTTGCAGCCAACTTTTCTCAAGAAAAACATTACGCATCGAAGCATTTATATCCTTTAGATGCTTTTATTAC
>CABMHZ010000153.1 GCA_902386115.1 uncultured archaeon
ACTGTATTCCCGCTCCCGCCGTGGGTGATGTCTGTTTTTTTTGTCACCCATTTGTAGCGGTCTTCGGTGCACATCATCCTTCCGCCGTTCACTTTTGCGCCTGCTACATGTGAATGCGAGTCAACACCACCGGGCATTACGGTCTTGCCTTTCGCGTCAATTACCTTTGCATCCCGCAAAACGCCGCCTTTTATTTCTTCTACGATCTTTCCGTCCCTGATAAAAATATCCTTGATCTCTCCGTCAATTTCATTCAAAGGATCGAAAACATAACCATTTTTAATAACCATTGTACCGGGCATTATGCCACCTCCTTTTTCACAATTTGTATAGCAGCTTTCATCTGTTGCGGGGTTATGAGCTTATACTCATAGGATTTTGGTACTTCCCTTTTCTCAAGGCATATCGCATTCGTGGGACATATCATGGCGCAAGTTGCACATGAGCCGCATACCTCCTGGTCCACTACTTTCACCTTGCCGTTCTCAACCTCAAGCAGCGGCTTGACGTCGATTTCATTGAGATGTCCTGCCGCAAGATAAGGATCGGATAAAGCGTTAACAGGGCAGACGATCACGCAATTGCCGCAACCAAGGCATGCTTTCTCGTCCGTGATGAGCGTTGATGTCAGGATAGGTCTTGGAGTCGCCGTTACTGTTAGCCTTTTCTCAAATATTTGCTTTTTCTTCATGTCAGGTAGTATTGCTGTCTTTTTGACAGTTATCGCCCCGACAGGACAGGCTACAGAGCAAGCTCCGCAGTATATGCAGGCATCCGGTCTGTGCGTCACCTTCTCAACCCTTTCACCAGCTTTCCACTCCTTATTAAAAAGAGCATCGACCGGACAGGTATCTATGCAGGTGCGGCATGTCGTGCACACACTCTCATCCCTTGAATATTCACCTGCAAATGGTTTCTCCATTGTAATTGCTCCAACCGGGCATATTCGGGCACACCACCCGCAATGGACACAGCATTTCTGGTCGATGATGGTCTTGCCCTCCATGCTAAGGCTTCCATCCTGGGCAAGTTTACGTTTCTGCACTTCTATGCAGTCCTGCGGGCATACTTCTTCGCACATCCCGCATTTCACACACTTTTCATTGACCAGTGTGGGCTTCAATGAACCGTATAGATAAGAGTCATCCATCTCCGATTTGCCGGCTTTTCTTATTTCAAGCGCGCCGGTCGGGCACACCTTAGCGCACATGCTGCATATCGTACATCCGCCTTTACCTTTCTGGAGGAAGTCTTTGTTTATGAGACCCCGTGCCACTGCCCCAACTGAGCCGATTATCAAGTCATCTTTAGGGCAGATCATTGTACATGTTGCGCAGCCTATACACTTTTCCGGAAGATATACCAGAGTTCTATCTTCCTTCGTTTCAAATACAACCTCTTTCATATGTTACTCCTTTAATACTCCATTCTTTTCAATACACGCAAGGCAAAGAGCCTCATCGTTTTTCCTGACAAAACTCTCACCGCAATTAATGCACAGAGCTATGCATTTTTCAGGTTTTTCCTGCAATTCAATATCCATTATCTCATATGTGTAGACGCTTTCCCGGGCATCTATCAGGATGGATACCGCTTCCTCATGAGAAACTTTGCATGTTTTCATGTACCATTCATGAAGCCTTGGATATTGTGCGGTTTTTGCAGGATCAAGCATTATCCTGACACTCCTGGCAAGTTTCTGACCAACTTCCGCTTTCTTGTTCACCACCACAGCCATCTTTCCATGATCCTTTATCTTCAATTTCTTGTTCCCGATAGTGCATCCTGCAAGGATCTGGAACGGGTCGGGAAGGCAGTTGTACGTTTCACATGTTACATATAGCTGCTCCCCCGGTGCAGCATCCAGAACCCTTTTTGCAATATTGAGCATCTGGATGCCGATGAACGCTCCGGTGCTTAAGTATCCGTGGAATGAACTCACCCGGTCTATCTGGAAAAGAAGATAGGGATCAGTTATTTTTTTTAAGACATCAGCCATAACTTCCTTTCCTGCATCCGCTTTGAAGGGATTGTCATGATCTGTATGAATACTAACATCGGAGGCTGTGTGGTTCAACATATCACCTAGGGACATGTTACATACCCGGCATCTTCTTCAGGCGCGAAAAGTGCGATTATAATCGATACTGATAATATCTTTGAAGCTATTTTTTTCATATATTTACCGTTTTATAGTGATGTACATAACGCAATCGTAGATAAATTCTTCGAAAAATTTTTCTTCGAATAATGTAAAAGCGAATTTCCTGACCGTATTATTTTATCTCAAGACCATTAACAAATATTCCCTCGTCTATGATCTCACCTACGACTTTCCCACCCATCATTTTCGCAGCGTCATCTGCGTCATCCTTCGATAGAACAACTACAAAACCCATTCCCATGTTAAATGTCTTATACATTTCAACATCCTCCACATCGCCTTCCTGCTGCAGGAATTTGAAGATCTGCTGCTTCGGGAGCGGGTCGCTGATATCGAACCCGTATTTCGTTATGCGGTGAAGTTTCATAAGCCCGCTGCCAGTTATGTGTGCAAGACCGTGGATATCGAAACTCTTGACCGCATCGAGAACCTCCATATAGATCATTGTCGGGATCAGCAATTCATCCCCGATCGTAGTATCCGTGTTATAGGGGAAAGGATTGGTGTATAGATATCCTGCGTCGTCGATGATCTTTCGGACCAGTGAATAACCGTTGCTGTGAACACCTGAAGACGCAAGTCCCACGATAGCGTCGCCCGGCTTGATGCGCTCCCCTGTGATTACCCTGTCCTTTTTTACCATGCCCAAGCATGTTCCTGCAAGGTCAAAACCTCTTATGACATCGGGAAGCGTGGCGGTCTCGCCTCCCACGATGGTCATCCTTGACATCTCTGCCCCCTTTGCCAGCCCCTCTCCGATCTGGCGCATTATTTCGTCATCCGGTTCACTTATGGCAATATAATCCACGAAAGCAAGCGGTTCTATACCCATAGCGAGCAGATCGTTCACGTTCATGGCGATGCAGTCTATTCCTACAGTGTTCCACCGCTTCATCTCGTTCGCTATGATGACCTTCGAGCCCACGCCGTCAGTGGTGAGCGCCAGCGCATACTCGCCAAAGTCGATGAGACCCGCATAATGCCCGACGTCAGTTATCGGGGCGCCAATGCCGGTGCGTTTATAAGTAAGCTGTTTTGCAAGAGCTGCGATAGCTTTATTCTCCAGGTTGATATCTACCCCGGATTTTGCGTAAGTTAGAGCCATGCCTAACTCAATAAGAGTAATGGCATAAAAATTTAATGATTTGGATATGAGCAGGCTAATGGATAGGAGGTGGGAGTGACGTTAAAAAACATATAAACGCCTGCTCATAATTATTATCATAATCATAATAATACATAAAGCTTTTGGTAGAATATAAGAGTTTAAATTATTATAATGTTTTATAAAAAAGCCGGATGAAGCCACGTATATAAATCAAAGACCATATATAACTGTAAAATATTTCATATAGATAGGAATGTGCATTTGAATGTACACATTATATAATTGTATACGTTTAGATTTGACTTCCCTCTTTACGCCTATTTAGTAGAGTTTCTATATTCTATAAAGACTTTTTCACCGATCCGGATTAGCATGTATATTCCAGCAAAACTATTTCATTCCATAACAACTAAAGAAGGGCGATGCTTACTAAACGAATAATCCCGTGCCTTGATGTTACACTTGATAAGAAAGGAGGATGCGTGGTCAAAGGAATAGAGTTCGTGAATTTAAAACAGGCTGGAGACCCGGTGGATCTTGCAAAAAGATACAACGAGCAGGGGGCGGACGAGCTTGTATTCCTTGACATAACCGCCTCGCATGAACGCCGCTGCACGATGATCGACGTTATCGAGAGGACTGCGGACGAAGTATTCATTCCACTTACGGTTGGCGGAGGTATCAGCACAACCGATGCCATTAAGAGCATCCTGCGGGCGGGCGCGGATAAGGTATCTGTAAATACCGCAGCAGTGAAGAATCCTGACTTTGTGAGGGAATCTTCTGAGATATTCGGCTCCCAGTGCATTGTCACGGCAATAGACTGCAAACGCAATTTCAATATTAAGGAGAACAAGGACAAGACCATCATCGAGCTTGAAGACGGAACAGAGGCGTGGTACGAGGTGGTCATATATGGAGGGCGGACACCTACTGGCAGGGATACGGTCCAGTGGGCGCAGGAAGTGGAAAAACTCGGCTCGGGCGAGATACTGCTTACAAGCATGGACAGGGATGGTACAAAAGATGGCTACGACCTGCCAATAACCCGTAAGCTCTCGGAAGAACTGGACATCCCCATAATCGCCTCAGGGGGAGCCGGAAATATTGAGCACATGTATGATGCTTTCACCCGCGGCAAGGCTGATGCGGCGCTTGCTGCAAGCATATTCCATTTCGGGGAGTACACGATCGGGGAAGCGAAGGAGTATTTAAGGGATAAGGGCGTGGCGGTGAGGGTGTAGTTTATCGGGTTTTGCTTGCTATCACTTCATTTCCAGACCCTGCAAAGCTCCATACCTTCGAACTTCCCGCATTTACTCTCTTTTATTTTCATAATTGAAGGCGATGTGTTCCAGATATCCGAAAGATTGTTTTGCGTAACATTACCGAGTGGAACAGGTAACAGCATGCATGGATACACCGTGCCGTCATTGACTATGCAGCATACTTTATCCGCTGCAGCACAGCATTTGCTCCCGTCGTATCGCTTTGTGCCGATTATGCGAAGGTCGATCTTGCGTTGCATGTTTTCGAAAGTTTCGCTTTTGAGCGAGGGGGGCTCAAGTTCACGGGAACCTCTGCCCGCCCTTACATAGAAGAGAAGTTGAAGGGCGTCTGCCTTGAGTGATTCAGCCAGTTTCATCATATCCTGCAGTTCATGTTGGTTGCGGCTGTGCAGGCAGGTATTTATCTGGAGAGGGATGCCTGCTTTCTGAACAAGCCCTGCGCCGCGAACTGCATTCTCAAAACATCCACTCACACCGCGGAGCCACTCATGTGTTTGCGGCGTAGAGCCATCAATGCTAACTGCACAGTGATTCAGCCCTGCATCGAGAAGTTTTTGTGTGACCGATGGCGTTATGAGCGTTCCGTTAGTCCCCAGGACGGTTGTGAGACCGAGGCTCTTCGCATAAATTATGAGGTCATAGATGTCATCACGCATCAGGGGCTCGCCCCCGTCAAAAATTATTATTTGCGACCCCGCGTCTGCTACCTGTTTGACCACATCCCTTGATTTTTCCGGTGAAAGTTCATGTTCGCCTTCCTTTCCCCCGTCGCTGTAGCAGTGCCTGCATTTAAGATTGCAGCGCCGGGTGAAAGAATAAGTAACGATAAAAGAGCTGCTCATTGAGATTTGTCCATATAATTATATATAATGATATACATGTTTCTTTGATGCCTGGTGAAATTGTACTTTATGGTGGATTCGTTGCATTCATTGCAGCACTGATCTTATGTTTTTTTATTATTGTTAAGGGTCGCGATGATTTAAAGTTTCTTCATTATAATGCCCTGAAAGCTGGCTTTGCATTTTTATCCATATCATTTTTATTGTTGATATATTATCTTATTTCCGATAGCTTTTCAATATATTACGTCTGGCTTTACAGCAGCAGGGATATGCCCCTCCTGTTTAAATTCGCTGCCGTGTGGGCGGGACAGCAGGGTTCGTTCCTCTTCTGGACATGGCTGGGAAGCATTTCGCTGTTATTGCTCTCCTCAAAAAAAGACCGTTTTGCAGAGAGGACGCTTCTGATCTCAGAGTGTGTTGTCCTGTTCTTATATTTGCTGACAATTGCCACAGAGCCTTTCAAACTCATGAGCCAGTTCCCCCACCTTGCCGGGACGCCTGTCAATGACGGCGCAGGACTTGACCCCGAACTGCTGAGCATATGGATGGTAATACATCCCCCGATCACGTTCATAGCCTATGCGGCAATGACTATCCCATCTGCGGCAGCGTTTTCATACTTCCTGTGGGGAGGCGACTGGATGCGGCTTTCGCGCAGGTGGGCACAGTTCTCATGGCTGTTTTTTTCTCTTGGTGTGGGTCTTATCGGAGGAATATGGACGTACGAGGCAGGCTGGGGCATCTGGACTTGGGATGCTTCTGAGGCTGGCTCACTATTTCCCTGGCTCCTGCTCACAGCGGCACTTCACCAGAAAACAAAACCCGAAACAAAAGCTGCGCTATTCATAGCCACGTTCATATCCATACTGTTTGCGACTTTCATCATCCGAAGCGGGCTCTGGGGCTCTGTCCACGAGTTCACCGAAACCTCGGTCAGCCTTATGCTTGAGTCAGCCATAATAATATTAACATTGGGTTTTGCCCTGCTTATTTACCGTTATAGAAAAAAGTTCGATTTCAGAGTATCAGTGAACGCCCTAACGCTTGCAGTCATGATGATTCTTGCCAGTATAGTGTTCATCGGTCTTTCCATACCTCTCCTGACAAAATTTGTGGGCGATGAAGCATCGGTAGGGGCAGAATTTTATAACCTTGCATGCTATCCCTTTGCCCTCCTGCTTCTGATACTGCTTGGCGCATGTATCCCTGGAAAAAAAGGCGTAAGATATGGTATTATTGCAGGGGCACTGAGTATAGGTCTTGCATTTGTCAAGCCACCCGCGGCATTCTCTCTCATTAATCCCGCATCAGCCTTCTACCAGCAGGCTTCATCCCTGACTAAGGCGTATGCTTCACTCTCACTATTGTCCGCTGTCCCGCCTGTACTATTTGCGCTTTACGCAGTTATCAGGGCTGTTCGGCATCAACCGATGGCTGTATCTTTCATCCATCTTGGAGTTGCATTGCTTTTTTTCGGCGGGATCTTTGCGACTTCTTTTTCCACGGAGAAAACGGTTTATTTTGAGGTAGCGGATATAGGAAAAACAAAATCTCTCGGGGATTACGACGTCAAACTTTCAGGATTCATCGTTGAACAGAACCACAGAGGCAACTGGGTGCAGCGCGCTAACCTTGAGGTGTTCCAGAAGGACGAGAGTCTCGGTACAGCCACGGCAAGCCTTATCCGGGACCCCTCGGGAAATTACGTATCAAGAGGCATAATAAGGACGCTTCCTGCGGATGTATTTATCACATTCTCAGGACTTGCTCCGGTTCAGGATGCGCAACCTGTAATACCTATTGACGTCAGGATATATCCACTCCTCAATATCTTCTGGCTTGGAGATGTCATGCTGTCAGCAGGGATTATCCTGCTGATATTAAGGAAAAAAATAAAGTGATAGAAGACCAACTCGGAAATAGAATGGATGAATGGATGAATGTTTAAGAATTACACATTCGTCATCGGTTAAAAGAAAAATCATGAAATAGAACGCGGATTGCGCGGATGACGCGGATACACACAGATCCGCGAAAATCCGTCTGATCCGCGTCATCCGCGTTCTCGTTTCAAACCAAACCTGAAAAACACAGAAAATTAATAACTATCTAAATAAATATGCAAAGCAAGTATGTTAAATTCGTTAACCAATGACTAATGGAGAATTACATCGTATGTAATATTTTTTCAAATTCAAATTCAGACAGTAAGTGTAAATTTTTGTTGGAAAGGTTTATTCCCCACTCTGGCTCACTCTTTTTTCCTTCATAATCCCTACTTACTAAAAGTGCGTTTCCATTTGTCCATGCTATTGAAGGGATAAGATAAAAATGAGGTTCTTCATCATCAAAAAACAAAACAATAGCTGCCATGAGATTGTCACGAATGTCGAATTTGGATTTAGAGAAGAAAATATAGTTAAGACTTCGAGATGACTTAATTTGAATATCATAGTATGTCCTATCATCTTTTCGAGCAATCATATCTATACCTTTGTCATCAATTTCAGCGGAATAAACATCAAAACCATGCAAAGTGAATTTCATTTTCACAAGAAACTCTGCATATTTTCCAATCTGAAGTGGTGTTAACAAACTCCATTTGTATTTTTCCATATCTCTACCTTTTTAATTTTCTTTTTTGTTATATTGCTGAATACATATAAAAAAACTTGCTATTTTTAATCAATAATAGATATCTATACTTCAAGATCGCGATTCAGATTCCACAGCATCGTCTGGACTGAAAACAATTGATCTTTTGCCATAAGCTAACTATTTCCTGAACACTATCCTGCACACATCGTCCCCTCTGGGTATCAGTTTCTCCTTAACCACTTTCATCTCAGGGAAAATCTCCCGCATGTAAGCTTCAAAAGAGCCGAAATAAAGGTCGCACAGCTTCAGTTTCATTTCATCGGACAGCCCCAGCTTTTCCCATTCGCTACACCGTATGCATGCAGTATGCGTCAGCACGACCTCATTCTCTGACACAACTTCCATTTTCCGTTTTGGTGAGATAATGCTGTTTACCATGCCATTGAGGGATGTCCCGAAAAACATACCGAACTCGCGGAACGACTTGAATTTTACGTGCTCTTTCAGCTCACGGGCATCGAACTCGCCTTTCCTGAACATGGCTTCCTTCATGGTGTTGTACCCTTCCTCCCCGTATTTATCCATGATAGCTTTCGTGGTCATCCCGAGTATAGCGGCATCGTATGACCCTATAAATCGTATCAGTTCCCTGCACTCTTCATCGTTTTTTATCTGGATCTCCTGTGCTTTCATCGTTTTTCAGTTGAGTATTATAAGCAAAATACTTAACGGAATAATTTTATATACCACGTTACAGTTTTTTCCCTGTCGCTTTTTATGTCCGATGGAACAAAACACTCAGGCAGAATAACGCCGGTTGCGACCGCTGTGGTTATTGGAATTCTCGCAGTTGCAGTCCAGTTGTTGTTCGATAAACCCGAAGCTTACGGGATCTGCGTCGCATGCCACAGCCGCGATATGCTGGGGTGGATTATCAACAACCTTCTTTCAGCCGACGCCATTGTTATAACGCAGGCTGGCGTCCTTTCGCCGTTCCTTACTCCTCTTGGCATCCTGATAGGCGCGCATATTGCAGCGAGGAGGTACAATGTGTTTCCCAGACCTGTTTTTGGCGGCGAGGTAAAGATGTTCCTTCTGGGGATCCTTTCAATGGTCTTTGCTCTTATTCTTGCTGCATGCCCGCTGCGCCTCCTGCTGCGCATTGCTTATGGCGACCCGCTTGCTATCTTTGGAGGTTTGTGGATGGTGGGCGGTATAGCTGTGGGGATATTTGTCACGAGAAGGTGGTTTATCTGATCCTCTCAATTGCCACGCTTGCGATGGGTATCATAATAGGTTACCTGGGGCAGCGTTCCGGTTTCTGCAGTACCGGCAGCATACGCAACTTTCTTCTTACACGGAACGCGCATTTCCTCAGGGATGTGGCTGCCTTGACTGTTACAGCATTCGCGGGGTATTTGCTCCTTAGCGCTGCGGGTATCACACATGGTTTCCCTGCATTTGCCAGTGCCGGGAATGTAATGGCAGTTTACGGCGCCTGTATCAATCCCTATGCGAGCGACGGCAATGTTCAGAACATAGTGATCCTCACCATCCTGGGAGGCTTTGGCGTTGGGCTGTTTTCAGTTATGGCTGACGGGTGTCCTTTCAGGCAGCACGTAAGAGCCTCTGAAGGTGACAGGGGATCAGTGGCTTTTATACTGGGGTTCTATCTTGCAGCTATTGCATTCGGGTTTTTGATATAAATGAGCCTCCATTTGTATTCGGTTAGCTGCATTACTACTGTCCAGTCAAATCTCTATAGTCGGATAAAGTTTGGATAATTTTATCCGTGCATCTTTGGCTGTAAATTGACAATTGACTTTTGCATTTTTGTTATTTCTGCAATTCCCCCATGCCATTAC
>CABMHZ010000154.1 GCA_902386115.1 uncultured archaeon
CGCCAGGCGGCGATCCCAGTCGAGCAACCCTTTGACCGTATCTCCTTTCTTGAACCCGAAGTCGGAATCAGTCTCATGCACTATCACGCCGTTGATGCTCTGGACATCCGACACATTCGCAATATAATCCTCCATTGAAAGCGTTCCGTGGTCTGCGGGCTGACCTCCGCCTTCTGGGTAAAATAACGTCTGGTCAAGGATAATTTTATTTTCGATAACCTCAAGCACTTTTGCCCTGAACTCTGTCTGTTCAGGATGCTCATAATACAGTTTCCTCGTAAGGGGCAGATCAAGCGGCATCTCTTCTGATTCCTCATCTTCTGCCTTGCTGTGCTTCTTTGCCACAAGCGAATAGAACGTGTCCGGAAGCTCGACCTCAACTCCAGCCTCTTTCGCCACCTCGCGCGTTATCTCTGGCGGGATACCGTGCGTATCGTAAAGCTGGATCAATTCACCAAGCGGCATTTTCTCCTTTTTGTCCTTGAAATGAAGCGCCGTCTTTTTCACGAGTTTTGTCCCGCGCTCAATGGTATCAGCGTATTTTTCCTCTTCAAGCGCCACTATTTCCCTTATCGTGTCAAGCCGCTCCCTGAACTCCGGGTATTCCGGGAAGTTCCTTATCTGCATCTCCACTATCTCGATAAGCGGTTCCCTGATATCCAGTTCTTTCATCAGGCGAAGCGTCCGCCTCAGTACAAGCCTTGCCAGGTAGCCCGCCTTGACATTGGAAGGAATTATGCCATCTCCCAGCATGAATGCGAGACATCTTGAATGGTCTGTGATCGCGTAAACTGATTCGACTGGCACCATAAGCTTCTGGAGTTTCTCGACCGTTGTGCCTATTGTATCCGCGACCTTTTTCCTCAATTGCAGGAGGTTCGCCTGCCCGCTTATATCCATCACGCCAGCAAAGCGTGCGTTCTGCGAGAACATCCTGGCATATTCAGGATTATCGATTGAGTGCTCTATTCCCGCAAGATCCATGAGTTCATTCACTATCTTCGGGAACACGGCATCGTATATCGTGGGCGAGCCCTTTGACGCCCACACGAACCTCTCAAGCCCGTAGCCGGTATCCACGATGTAATTGTCCATCTTCTCGTATGTCTCGCCTTTGATCTCAATCGACCCGCCCTTTACCTGTTTTAAGTCCATGAACACAAGGGTGGCAAGCTCAAGACCTCCTACCATCACCTCAACACTCGGACCTGCATTCCCGCCTCCTGCCCACGGATTCTCCTTATATGTCACCCCGTTAAGGTCGCAACCGAGGTCAGCCAGCAAGGTATCGCACAACTCAACAGTCCTGTCTTTCCAGTATATCTCTTTCCCGCGCGAATTAAAGCAGTGGTGAGCCATCATCTCAAAAGTCGTAAGATGCCTGCCGCTTCTTCCCACGGCATCAAGGTCGTCAAGCCGTATGCATGGCTGTGAGATGGTGAGCGGGTTGGCGGGCGGGGGAACAAGCCCGGATGTCACGAACGGCTGGAAATCAGCGATAGAAGCGATTGTCAGGTAAATATCGTCGCGCCAGCGTGCGATAACGGGATAGCGATCCACACGCGTATGCCCGTGCTTCTCGAAAAATGATAGATATGCCTCGCGCATGGATGAGATATCATATTCCTTTTTAAATACAGGCGCGCCGATAAATGAATAAGAAACGCATGGCGGGTCGCCGCAGAACTCGGTCTCTGCATCCCGCGTCCAGAAATTCGTTCCACACTTCGGGCACTTTTTTCTTACAAAACCGTTCTCTTTGAAATAATCAAGCTGATACTCGTCCTGCATGTGGGATACTAATTGTAAAGGTAATACATAATTATTCTGGAAAATCCCATGATCGCCGTAAAAAGAATTGATTATTATTATCTTGTTTCTTTCTGTATCCCTATAACAGAAAGCAGCCGCTTTACAACGACTTCTTCCGCGAGTTTCATGAGCGTCTGTTTGTCTTTTGTCCCGCCCAGCACTCCGAGCGGTATCTGCGCGCCTGCAAGCATCGCATGACCTCCGCCCTTATCTGCCCCGAACGCATCCTGCATGACCTTCCCTATGTTGACTCGGGCATCGCTGCTCCTTCCCGAAATATAAATATGATCTTCTCCCAGACCGAAAACGACGGTCGTGGTAATACCTTCAAGGGTGAGCAGGTAATCCGCAGCCTGTGCCAGCGTGTCCCTGTCATTGATGGGTCCCACGTTCGATAGGAGGTAGCTTCCTTTTATTTCCCTGTTCTTGATAGCTTCTCCAAGCACATCTATTTCCTCGACCGACCTGCTCGGAGTCTCTATCCTGCTCAGTATGTCGTGGTTCGCAAGAGGTGTCAGGTATGCAGCAGCTATCAGGTCTGCAGAATCGGTGTTCCTCCTGAAATCGTCGGTATCTACTTTAATACCATACAGGAGCGCGGTAGCAAGTTCTATTTTGATCGGTATCTCAAGATCCTGAAGGTACTTTGTCATGATAGTGGCTGTCGCGCCTATGTTCGGTCTGATATCGACATACTCTGCCTTTACTTCGTCGATGTCAGCCTGGTGGTGGTCTATAACTATGCTGACCTTTGTATCAGGCGGAAGCATGTTATTCACACCGGGTGCCGAACATTCGATCATGGCTATTTTCTTATAATCAGAGACCTTAAAATCCATTGACTTGTCCATCTCAATGTCCAGCAGATTGACGAACGCCTTGTTCTCATGATGACCGATGTTGCCCCTGTAATGAATCTCTGCTTTTACCCCGACGCTTGCTGCTATCTCTCTTAAGCCCATTGCGCTTGATATCGCATCCGGGTCGGGATTATTGTGGACTATTACCGCAAACTTCCCGTCGCCGACCGATGAAATGTTTTTTTTGAGGTCTATTGCCAGCTTAACTGACATTATTTTCTCAATATACTGGACGATAGCCAGGGCAATAGACTTGTGAGGGAGTTTTGACGGGAGAACCACAAGGTCTGCGCCTGCCGTTTCCATCTCTTCTTTCTGCTGGGAATCATGTGCCCTGGCAACAACATGGACATCAGGCGCTATATTCTTTATATAATTGAGGGCTTTTTTATTTGCCTGGATATCAGAGCTGACTATGAAAATTGATCTGAGGTATTTGAAGTCTAATTTTCCAAAAACATCGGTTTCCCCGACATCTCCCTGGAACGCAATGAGGTTTTGCTCTTTTAACGTTTCTACCTTCGCTGCATCTATATCTACGAGAATGATATTTTTATCCCGTGTTCCGAGCTCATGGGCAATAGCAAGACCTATCCCCCCGCTGCCAAGGACAGCATATGCTGCTTTTATGGGCTTCTGTTCAGATGATTTTTCCTCCATGGCAAAGCCTCCTTTGTTTCCATATTAGGTAACATGTATTTAAAATACCTTGGCTCATGGTTTTTCGGATTTTCATTACAAAACCTCAATAATCATCCTGACGATATTATCATTTATGAAGCTTGACGGGTCATACGGAGAAGGAGGAGGGCAGATATTAAGGACTGCGGTCGCGCTTTCTGCCGTGACGGGAGAAAACGTCGAAATAAATAACATCAGGAAGGCAAGACCAAAACCCGGGCTTTCGGTGCAGCATGTAAAGGCAGTCCAGAGCGCTGCGGCGCTGTGCGATGGGGAGGTCGAAGGCTGCAAGCTTCATTCTACAGACATTATTTTTAAACCCGGGAAAATAAGATCAGGCGTTTTTGATATCGATATCGGCACTGCGGGAAGCATTACGCTTGTCCTCGAGTGCCTTATGCCAATTGCGATGCACGCTCCCGATACGGTAAGACTCAACGTCTCAGGCGGGACTGATGTTCTTTGGTCTCCCACTATCGATTACCTGCGGTCGGTCACGCTGGGTGCGCTTTCCCTGATGGGATATAACTGCGATATCCGGCTTGCCGGGAGAGGATACTATCCGCGCGGCGAAGGCTTGGTCGAAGCGATCATAGCTCCGTCAGCGTTATACAAAATCGCGCTGGAGACCAATGCATGCACTTTCGTCAATGGTATCTCCCACTCTTCCCGTCTTCCCGCCCATGTGGCAGAAAGACAGGCATCGTCTGCCCAAAATCTCTTGCAGCAGGAGGGATACGATACCCGTATCTCGCTTGAAACAAGAGATGACCCGTCAACAGGAAGCGGGCTGACATTGTGGTGCGGCACTGCAGGAGGAAGCGCGCTTGGAAGACCGGGACTTAAGGCAGAAAAAGTCGGAAGTATGGCGGCAGAGGCGCTTATTGCTGAATTAAGATCCGGCGCCGGAGCTGATGTATTCCTTGCAGACCAGTTGATCCCTTATATGGCACTTGCAGGAGGCTCTTTTACGACAGGGTGCATCTCGCTTCACACCCAAACGAACATATGGGTGACAGAACAATTCCTTGATGTAAAATTTAAGATAGAAGAATTGGGAAATGGATTATTCCGGGTGTCGGTTTGAGCATTTTGGAAAAAGTTATACCGTAAGCGCGATATAATCCTTCTTGGACAAAAATATTCATGAAAAACACGCTTACTGATAACTACGGCAGGGTTATAAAAAGCCTGCGTATATCGATAACTAAAAAATGCAACCTGAACTGCATTTACTGCCACCAGGAAGGAGAGAGTCTTTCGCAATCACATGAAATGTCGCCCGAGACCATTGCAAAAATAGTTACTGCTGCGACTGAATTCGGCGTGGATAAAGTGAAATTCTCAGGCGGTGAGCCGCTCATGAGAGAGGATTTCGAGAAAATAATTGCCGGGATGCCTGACCTTCGCAACATTTCAGCCACTACGAACGGCGTGCTGCTTTCACGGCGCGCGGCGGCACTTGCCAGCAGTGGTCTTGACAGGGTGAACATCAGCCTGCCGTCCACCAACAAAGAGCATTATGGCGCCATAACAGGTTCCCCGGATATGCTCCCCAGAGTGATTGAAGGCATTAATGCGGCGATAGATGCAGGATTGACCCCTGTGAAGCTCAATATGGTACTCCTTAAAGGCATCAACAACAGCGAGATCGATGATGCCATCAAATTTATAGCAGGGTATGACGGGAACGTGATACTGCAGCTTATCGAACTTATGAATTTTAGGGATATCAGCAGGTTCATGGTAGATATTGACGGCGTTGAAAAAATGCTGGAAGGAAGAGCCACCCGGGTAAATGAACGCGAGATGCACAGGAGGAAGAAATATTTCATAGACGGGGTCGAGGTCGAACTTGTAAGACCTATCGATAACTCACGATTCTGCTCCAACTGCAACAGGCTGCGAGTAACATCCGGCGGTAAATTGAAACCATGCCTGATGAGAAATGATAACCTTATCGAAGTAAAAGAAGACTCTTCGCAGGAAGAAATTAAAGAACGTCTCATGGAAGCAGTACGGATAAGGGAACCGTACTACAGGGAATGAATTATCTATTCTTCATTGATAAGACAGATGACCCATTCCGAAAGAGGCGGGCATGTTTCGGGTACGCATTCAAGGGCGCAGCCCGTGCACGGGGCGAACATATTCCCGGCAAGTAATGGCTTGAAATCCTTGACCTTCTCAGGTTCCTTTGCCCCGGCGAGCATGATGCGGTAAGTCCTGGTGCCTTTACTGGTTTCCTGCTCCCTTACTATCTTTCCTTCTTTTTCTAATTTATCAACAATGCGTGAACATTTCCTGCGGTCTATGTCCGCCTTCTTCCATAGCTCATTCTGCAGGATGCCTTTTTTCCTTGATTTTATTAACTTAAGGATATTCTCTTCAACTTCCATTCTATTCCCCTTTCGGGATCAAAAGGATAATATTGTTGCCTCTCAAGACCACTGAACCCAGAGACCGCGACTTTACCCCGTTCGCTATCTCAAAGGTATCTATGAGATGCAGATTCAGGTTATCATCAGCACTCTCAAGCTTCCCCTCAAGTGTATTTTTATCTCCTTTCATCTCAACCTGTACGCGTGAACCTACCAATGCCTGGACTTTTTTATTTGGAAACAAGATTTTGACCTCTATAGTCCTCCCCTTTATATCCTTTAGTACTTCAATTTTTGCATGTGTTCTTCTATAATGCCAGAGAGCATCCGGGGAGTTTCAAGCACCGTGAGCCCTTCAAGTTCCCTGAGAAGTTTTACGTTCCTTGCATCCACGTCCCTTACTTTGAGTTTGACCAGACCGCCCCTTATCGCGCCGTAACTGCACAGGCTCACGCACATCCCGCACCCGCTGCATTTTAGCAGGTCTATCTGGTCCGTTATTGCGCCAGTGGGGCATTTTTCACGCGGCGGGCAGATCTCACACCTCATGCATATCTCCCGGTCTATGAAGAACGGCATCCTGGAATCGATCTCACCTGCGATGTCCACCGGGACTATATACACGGGCACGCCGCCCTTAACAGCCTGCGCGACTGCATTTGTTACGAGAGTATCCGCTATTCCGTAAGCTATCTTGGCAGTGGTGTTTGAGGTAGCAGGTGAAACTATAAAGGCATCGTATTTTCCGAGCAGGAACCTTCCTGTTTTTGGGACACTTGCACCCTGCCCGCTTTCAAAAAAAATCTCTTCAAGGTATGAGCCGCCCGATATGGAGTTCAGGTCGTCCTCCAGCCCGTACATCCTGACCACCTCTTCACCCGCACGGGATAAAAAGGCTGTGACTTTCAGCTCCGGGTTTTTCTCTTTCAGGGTTTTGAGGACTTCAAAACTTTCGCGCAGGAAATGCCCGGCGCCTGTGATGCCCCATGCGAGCTTGATATCTGAGTGCGGTTTATCTGCCATGCGTATCTTACTTAATACAAGGTTCCGGATTATTAAGATACCTTCGAAAAGTATTTATTTATTGGATATCGACATAAATGATATGTTCGAGAACATCTTCAAGGGATTTTCCTTCATAAAAGAGAGCTTCAGCCTCATTGCGAAAGACAGAGACCTCATCAAACCGTCCCTGTATTCGATCTTC
>CABMHZ010000155.1 GCA_902386115.1 uncultured archaeon
AATAAGCAATCACACTCCTGAGTTCATACGTAGGTTATTCCCCTGACTCTGGCGATACTCTGCTCTTCAGGTACACCAAGGGCGTAAAGACCGTAGAGGTGGACACCCCGCGTCGCCTTTTGTGCCTCACCGGCGGCGTTCAAGCCTGTAATGTTGGAATATGTTTCTGTCACGATGCCATACTCTTCAGACAGACCCCCGCTATGATAGACCCGAATTCCTGTCGGACCCGTCGTCTTCAATGCCCAAGCCTCGGTTGTTGTTGCCGATGAGGGCTCCGGGACCGGTCCTGTCACTACAGGAATGCCGTGGAAATAGTATTCCACAGCCCCTGTCATTTCACAGTACATGAATTGTGGCGTCAAGCCCTTGTTCTCAACTTCTCTGATAAGAAGCTGACGCACCCTCGAGCTTGTGACGAATATATCCGGTCTCGAACCAATGCCATTGTCGCTTGGGCAGCAAAGAATCTCGATCTGAGAGAAGGCATCAATCAGCCCTTTAGCCGGGTCATATAGTATGTCCTGAGGACTGTTTGCCTTCAGGTAGTACGGGAGACCAGCCAGCTCTGCTTTGTCGTCATTCGAGGGAAGTGAATGTAGCAGTGCCTTACTTAGTGAACGCACCATGGCGATTTTGCAGAAATCTGCTTGAATGCTGAGCATGTCCTCCATGACTCCCAGGCTTCCAACCATTGACTCGTCAACATGTACAACTGCTTCCAGCTTCTTCATCTTGGTTCCCACGATGCTGAGCCCCTGCCCAAAAGATGTGGTAGCCCCTGGCGTCAACTTTGTTCCACCGCCGTGCGCGTCTATTGGTATCTCAGGAAGATCGGTTGCACTCATAACCTGGACGTGACCAGGTGAAGGATGACCATCAAACTCCACATTGATGAAGGGTATGATGTCTATGAATTGGTCATTCACCTTGATGGCAGGGTTCTGGGGTGTTGCTGCGTCACCCCTTGCTGGTGGGACAGCCCCGGGAACCACTAACGGAGCGCGGAAGCTTGGATATAAGAATTCCAGAGAATCGCGCTTAATAGAGTTGAATGGCATGCCTCACCTCTCTGCAAGAATTTTCGGTGCCGGGCTATTTCTTAATGTAAATATTATTGGCATTTTGCCGGACTCTTTCATATCCACATTATGTATATACTCATTTTGGATATTTTGTACAACTTTTTTCATAAGTTACCCCTTTTAAATTTAGGTATCCAGGAGATAGATGAATTCCCCTGAGCCTTCACTCGAACAAAATATCTTACATTGATATAAATGTTTTGGGTCAAATTTTTTCATTGTAGACTCCTGAAATTCATTCATCCTTTCATTAACATTCAGAGCAACGAAATGAACTACAGAAACCCTCATGTGCCCATCTGTGGATGCTACCGACATGGAAAATACAACATAGATTCTACGCCAGGCACGGAGGCGGTGCATTTATACATTTAGATCGAATTAAATGAAATATCATGAGGACGTTATGATCCGTACATTTATAGCAGTAGAACTTCCAAAGAAATTCGTGCCAGAAATACAGCGCATAGGCTCCCTCATAAAAATGCCAGGCGTCAAGCTCGTTGAACCCGGACTTGTCCACATCACAATGAAATTCCTTGGTGATATCCATGAAGACAAAGTCGAACCTATCGCCTCTGCACTATCCGCAATAAAGTGCAAACCCTTCAAAGCGGCGATAAAAGAAGTGGGAGTTTTCCCCAAGCCATCTTACGCGAGGGTAATCTGGTTCGGCGCGCATGGCGATTTTGATAAACTTCACAGAGAGGTCGAACGTGTGCTTTCACCTTTCAGTTTTGAAAAAGAAGATGATTTTACCGCACACGCCACCCTTGCCCGCGTAAAAGAGCCTGTAAACAGGATAGAACTGTTGGAAAAAATAAAAAATATAGGAGATGCTGACCTCGGGACTTTCAACGTGTCCTCCGTCACTCTTAAGAAGAGCACGCTCACGCCCCGCGGTCCGATATACGAAACCCTTAAAGAAATAAAATTACCTGATTAGTTCTTAATCAAGGTCTGCCATATCAGGCTTTTTCTTTGGATTTGCATCTTTTGCCGACGCAATAACATCGTCTATGCGAAGTATCATGGATGCGGCTTCTGTGGCTGATGATATCGCCTGGGTCTTAACTCTCAGCGGTTCAATGACGCCGTTCTCCAGCATATCCACAGGTTTGCCCTCATAGACATCAAGACCGACGTATTTATTTCCCTTCTCATGCTGGCTCCGAAGCTCCGCAACCATATCTATCGCATCAAGCCCAGCATTCTCAGCCAGGGTCTTGGGGATTATTTCCATGGCAGCGGCGAACCTTGTCACTGCGAGCTGTTCCCTGCCTGACATAGTTGAAGCGTACTCGCGAAGGCGAAGCGCCAGTTCTATCTCAGGCGACCCGCCGCCTGCTACCAGTTTGCCGTCCTCGATAGTCACACCGACCACGCGAAGAGCATCATGCATTGCCCTGCTCAGGCTTGTAACAACGTGCTCGGTTCCCCCGCGCAGCAATATCGAATATGTGTCAGGGTTATTGCATTCGGTAATGAAAATCATCTCCCCGTTCCCGACCATCTTCTCTTCCACAAGTCCTGCCTGTCCCAGCGTATCCGGGGTTATCTCGTCAAGGCTCGTGATTATCTTTCCACCTGTGGCTCTTGATAATTTCATGAGGTCGTTCTTCTTTACCCTGTGAGTTACGAAAATACCTGCCTTGGCAAGGAAATAGCGCGCCATGTCGTCCACGCCTTTCTGGCAGAACACAGCGTTAGCGCCGCTTTTTATAACTTTTTCTGCAGCTTCCCTGATCTGTCTTTCTTCCTGTTCTAGGAACGAGCGTGTCTGCCCTACGGCGTCTATGGTGATGTCGGTTTTTGTTTGGGTCTTAGGAGG
>CABMHZ010000156.1 GCA_902386115.1 uncultured archaeon
AGAATGACTTCATGGTCATCAGCGAGTTCAAGCGCTGTCGTTATCCCTGCAATACCGCCCCCGACCACAAGCGTCCTGTCAACAAGTTTTTTCTCAAGCGGCACGAGCGGCTCGATTGAATCCATTCGCGCTACCGCGCCTTTTATCAGCCCTTTGACCTTTGAATTTACGCTGTCCTTTCCCTCTTTATCATGCACCCAGCTTGCCTGCTCCCTGATATTCGTTATCTCAAGGAGGTTTGGATTGATACCGGCTTTTTTCGCCATGCTCCTGAAAGTTTCAAGATGCAGTTTTGGCGAGCATGAGCCGATAACAACGCGGTCGATTTTTACCTTCTCTATATCGCTTTTTATCTTCTCCTGCCCCGCGCTGCTGCACAGGTAGTCCTGGATATTCACCGTAACGTTCTCCCCTTTCAGGCTCTCCGCTACAGCCTGGAGGTCAACAACATCGCCTATATTGCCACCGCACCTGCACAGGTACACGCCGATCTTTTTTGGCGCGGGTTCGGTCGTTCTGGCTTCGTTCTCTTTCCGGACCGGTTCATTTACAGGCGTGGATTCATTATCAGCCATTTTACCTCCCTGCCTTTGCGATGAATTTATCAGTCGGGACAATATGCTTATCCAGTCCAAGTTCTGCCGGGGCAATACCCATTGCAAGTCCGATGAGCTGTGTGAAATAAATTATTGGCATATCTATCTTGACATTGAATTTTGCCTCAACGGCTCTCTGTTTTGCATCGAGCTGAAGGTGGCACATGGGGCAAGTCACTACCATGCAGTCTGCACCCGATTCCTTTGCCATCACAAGCAAATCCCTGGCAAGCGTAAGTGCAAGGTCTTCATTCGTAATCAGTATCGGTCCACCGCAGCATTTTGTCTTGTAATAGTATTTTACGGGTTCCGCCCCAAGGGCAGCAATAAGGTTATCCAGGGATTTCGGGTTTTCCGGGCTGTCGAACTTGTTTTCAGGACGCGTGAGCAGGCAGCCGTAGTAGGGCACTGCTTTGATTTTCAGGGGTTTTTTCACATGTTCAGCAAGTTTCACAAGTCCCATGTCTTTTACGACTACTTCCAGAAGATGTTTAGGCTTCACGTTCCCTTCGTATTTTGTCGTAAGCGCCCCATTGACCGAGTTTTTTAGAGAGACGTCTTCAAGCGCCGTGTTTGCGCGCATCAGGTTTGAGTAGCAAAGGTTGCATGGGGTTGCGACATCAAGACCTTTTGCCGCAGAAAGCGTCCTTGCCGAGAGTGCGACCTTTGTAGTCCTTTCATCCACGTGCAGTGCGCCGCAGCAGTTCCAGTTCCTGATTTCCTCAAGCTCGATGCCCAGGCGGCTCATTACAGCCCTGACAGACATTCGGTAATCCACAGCCGTGCCGTGCTGGGCGCATCCGGGGTAATAAGAATACTTCATTTTTCCGTCACCTCCTCTTCATTTACATTTTCAGGCTTTTCCGGCACAGTTTCTTTTTTAACTTTTGCTTCCTCCCCTGTTTTTTCGCCGATCCTGAAAATCGCTTCCAGTTCGCGCGCATCTTCCATTTTATCGATAGACAGCGGCAGTTTTCCTTTTGAAATAAGAGCAAGACCGAAAGGAGCCTGTTTTATCATCCCGGGCTCTGAAATGCTATATTTTGAAATAAGAAGGAATTCAGACGCCCTGCCGTTTTTCTTAACAACATCAGCGAACACGTTATCGAACTTTGCGTTCCTGTTCCTGATACCTTCTTTCATGGCTATCGGCTTTAGCGTCTCCATGAGTTCGGTCGGGTAAATTCCCCTGGGACAGCGCACAGAGCATGAAAAACAGTCCGTGCATATCCATATCGTGTTGCTGTTGAGCACTTCTTTCTTAAGACCCAACTGTATCATGCGGACAAGCTGGCGGGGCGTGTAGTCCATTTCGTGGCTCACAGGACAGGAGCCTGCGCAGATGCCGCACTGCATGCAGGTGAGGAGTTTCTCGCCGCCTGGTGATCTTATGATGAGGTCTCTGAAAGCTGTGTCTCTTGACTCCGGAATTATAGTATCTCTTTGCATACTTATCACGATGGGGGAAAAGCCATGAAGATTTAATAGTATATATACTTACCTGCACCCGGTATTTTTGACCGAAATGCTTAATAAATGAGAGATTCCCGTTAGAGTATATGGCTATAGAACTAATAATCCTTTTGCTTGCGGTACTGGCTGTGATAGTGGTATATTATGTCCTTAAGTCAGCAACGCATCTGATAGTGAACACCATATTAGGTCTGATCCTTCTTGTTGTGAGCAATATCGTTTTCAAATTGGGCATCTCTTATTCTGCTTTCGTGCTTCTGATATGCGCGCTTGGCGGGATACCGGGTGCGGTGCTTGTGATATTGCTGCATGTACTCAGGATTGCGTTCTGAAAGAATAGTATTTCAAATGGATAAGAAAGATAATATTATCATAGCGCATTACTGGATGTTATGAAAATCGTAGTTTCGGTAGGCGGCTCCGTGCTTGCGCGCGCGTTGAGCCCGGAAAAGTTCAGAAATTATGCGGCTGCATTGAAGGATATAGCAAAAAAGAATACAGTATTTATCGTTACAGGGGGCGGAAAAGCAGCGCGCGATTATATCAGCGTGGCAAGGGAGTTGGGCGCGGACGAAGCCACATGTGATTTTATCGGTATCGAGTTGACGCGTCTCAACGCGCGGCTTCTTATCGCAGGGCTCGGGGATGATGCGTATTTTGAGCCTCCCCTTAATTATAAGGAGGCAAAGAAGGCAAGCCTCACGGGTAAAATAGTGGTCATGGGAGGTGTGACGCACGGGCAGACAACGGATGCCGTATCTGCCGTCCTTGCTGAATACACCGGCGCTGACCTGCTCATCAATGCCACCGCCATCGACGGCGTATATACGAGCGACCCGAAGAAAAATAAGGACGCAAAGAAATTCGATTCAATGACGCCGCAGCAGCTTATCGAAATAGTCATGAAAACAGAGATGGTGGCTGGAGCCAATTCGCCCGTGGATCTGCTTGCTGCCAAGATAATCGAGCGAAGCAACATAAAAACGATAGTGCTGAACGGGGAAGACCCGGAGAACATCGCGGATGCAGTAAGCGGAAAGCATAAAGGGACTGTAATAGAGAAATAATATCACATCCGAAACGCACTCCCAACTGCAAAATATTTTATAAGATATTTTGTATCATGCTGATCCCTGTATCAAGCGCGGTCTTCAGGATATCGAGCGGATTTGCGATGTGCAGGAGAGGGACAAGCAGGAAGGGGATAACTACGAAAGTACCGAGCATGCTCCCGAGGTTGGCAAAGGCTGCCACGAGTACAATGCGAAAGAGCTTGTTATCCATTAAGTCGGTCAATGTCTGGGGTTTGTAAACATTCAATCTGCCTTTCTCCTCTTCCACAACGAACTCAAATTTCTTCCCGTTATCTGTTGACACGTTAACTGCACTCTTATTGTCATTCATCCTCAAAAAAACCTGTTTTTTGTCAGCAGAGATACTGACGGTTTTACCATCTTCGGTTTTCTCGATATGCGCATTTTTGAGCCATTCGGCTTTATGCTCCTTTTTAAAGAATTCTATTACCCTGCCGCTGTCTTTTCCGGGTATATCGTTCCAGTTGAAGAGATATTCATCTTTCAGGATATTTTTGAAATCCTCTGTGGTCGGAGGGCGAAAATGCGCTTCAACTACACCCGCGAACATCCCTACGGTTAATAAGGGATGCAGGAACCCGAACCATGCCAGACCTAAAGCTGTTAAAGCGGATGCAGGATGACCCCTGGCAACCAGGACACCGAGTGCAGATAGTATCCCCTGGGCAATGAACAGGTATAAAAGCGCAGTCAACAGGGCAGTTAATGGAACCTTGTCCTGTAATACAAGTAGGGCAAGCATTCCTATCACCATCGCAAAAAAGGCAATTATGATCGCTTTCAGCCAGCTAAAGCCCTTCTTCGGAAGCTTCATCATTTCTTCGACGGGTGGAATGGAGTCAGGATCATCAAGATATTTCTGGATTCCTTCGCGGTGCCCTGCCCCGATAACAGCAACAACAGTCCCTTCTTTTGAGACATCAAGAAGGTTTTTAGCCATTATGGCGTTCCTCTCATCAAGCAGGACGGAAGCAGCGCTTGGAGCCATCTTCCTTAACTCCCCGATCAACTGCGAGACTACGTCCTCGTCGGTCACAGTATCAATATCGATGTCTTTTGAGCCAAAGCCCATTGTGGCGCCTGCAAGAGAGCCGAAAAGCTTCAGTTTCTCAAAAAAAGACATCTTATTCCAGAAACGCCCGAGGGTTACCTGGATATCCCTGTCTATAAGAGCCACGCGTGCGCCCGATTTTTCGGCATGCTCGATAGCCGATAGCATCTCTGCCCCGGGCTTGACTCCGGTATCGTCCCCGATTTTTTTCTGGATGTATGCAAGGAGCATGTGCAGCAAAAACTGGTAGAATTGCCCGCCGCTGAGCATCTCCTTGATGTTTATTTCTTTATTATCTTCTTCCCCTTTTAACGCATTGAACCTTCCTTTGTCAAGTTCAACAGCCACTATGTCCGGTTTTTCCCGTTCGATCACTTCGTTTACTTCAGCAACACTCTTATCTGAAACATGAGCCGTCCCCACAAGGATTATCCTTGACTTCAGGGGCGCTACCGGGTTCCTGAAATTGAGATTACAGCATAACTCGTACGATCCATCGTTCATATTTATTCCAGTAATTGCACGGCATGCAAAACGTCTGTTCGCGATACAATGCCGATCATTTTTTCATCATTTATTACAACTATCCGCCCGATACTGTTTGTGGTCAGGAGTTTTAAGATGGTTACTGCATCATCATCTTCCCTTGCGGTAATTAGATTTTTGCTCATTATCTGTGAAACTTTAACGTTTTTTCTCTCTTCTCTCGGGATCTTCTGCACGTCCGTAAATGTCACCATGCCTTTTGCATGAGAGCCGTCCACGACCGGGTAGCCCATATGTTTGTATTTGAACATCATATCCACGAGTTCTTCAACTGAGGTTTCGGGGGTTACCGTTTGAACCTCTTTTGACATTATGTCCCTGACTTTTACTCCTTCGAGTATGACATTTACTTCCGTGGATTTCTCTTCTTCTGAAGCGCCGATGTATATAAAGAATGCGATGAGGGTGAGGAGAATGTTGTAGAAGAACCCGAAAATACCCATGAATATGGCGAACATCTTGCCTATGCCTGCCGCAGTCTGTGTTGCTTTGATATAAGGCATCCTGCCTGCAAGCCATGCTCTCAGCACCCTGCCGCCGTCCATCGGGAACGCGGGAATCATGTTGAATAAACAGAGCACTAAATTGAGGAAACCGATGAGCCAGACAAGCCGCAGGTATGGACTGCCCTGGAACAACGACTCCTGGTTGAAAATTTCATTGATCGAAATAAGTGCAGAACCGATCAAAAGGCTTACGGTAGGACCTGCGATTGCCATCTTTAACTCGGTCTTGGGGTCTTTTGGTATCTCTTCCATAGAGGAAACACCCCCGAACAGGAAAAGAGTGATATTGTTGATTTTGCTTCCATGTCTCCCCGCGACGTAAGAATGACCGAGTTCATGCAGGAGCACACATGCGAATAAAAGGACAGAGGCAGCCATTCCAAGTAAATACCGAAGCGGGACGGATCCGACATCACTGAAACCGCCTGATTGCTGATCTGTAGTGGCAAACATCCATGCAAATACCGGCAGGATCAGGAGAAATGTTATATGCAGCCTGATCGGGATGCCCATTATTGTTCCAATTTGTATTGAAGTTTTCATCGTTACTCCACAGGTTATATAAATATCAATGTTAATAAAGGTTAAATCGTATAGACTTTATGGCGAAAAGCATATATGAAAGAATTTTTATTAGAATTAGAATTCAACTAAATTGGCGATAATGCTATAACTGATTAATAAAATATACCTTATAATAAGTTGAGAAAATATGGAAAATACTCAAAACGATGCAAATAACCAGGATATTCTTGGCGGGTTAGAAATTACTTCAACTAAAGATATCGAGGTACCTAAGAAGTTAATAGAACAGGTCATAGGTCAGGAGCATGCGGTAGAGGTCGTCAAGAAAGCGGCGAACCAGAGAAGGCATGTGATGATGCTCGGGATACCGGGTACGGGCAAGTCCATGCTTGCAAAAGCAATGGCTGAACTTCTCCCCAAGGAAGAGCTGCAGGACGTACTTATTTACCATAACCCTGAAGACCCGAATAATCCGAAGATACGCATCGTTCCTGCGGGAAAAGGCAAGGAGATAAGCGATGCGCATAAGATGGAAGCCCAGAAGAGGACGCAGGCAAGGAACATGTTCGTGATGCTTCTTGTGTTCGGTATTATCGCATATTCATATATCATGGGGCAGCTTCTCTACGGGATCATAGCGGCGGTATTGATAGCTATAATGATGCGCCAGTTCATGCCGAAAGAGACTGCCTTTATTCCCAAGCTCCTTGTTTCCAATGTCGGAAAAGATATAGCACCTTATATCGATGCCACCGGGGCGCATGCAGGTGCTCTCCTCGGCGATGTGCGCCATGACCCTTTCCAGTCAGGCGGGCTTGAAACCCCGGCTCATGACAGGGTCGAGAGCGGCGCCATCCATAAGGCGCATAAAGGTGTGCTTTTCATAGACGAAATAAATACGCTTCGCATTGAATCCCAGCAAAACCTGCTCACTGCGCTTCAGGAGAAAGAGTTCGCAATTACAGGGCAGTCGGAGCGCTCAAGCGGCGCAATGGTCAAGACAGACCCGGTGCCGTGCGATTTTATCATGATAGCAGCGGGGAACCTTGACGCCCTTAAAGGGATGCACCCGGCGCTTCGTTCGCGTATCAAAGGGTACGGCTATGAGGTTTACATGAGCGACACGATCGAAGATACTGCCGAGAACAGGCAGAAGCTCGTGCGGTTCGTGGCGCAGGAAGTCGTAAGAGATGGCAAGATCCCCCACTTCGACCGCGGCGCGGTGGAAGAAATAATCCGCGAGGCAAGACGCAGGGCTGGCAGGAAAGGACATCTGACCCTGAAGCTTCGCGACCTTGGCGGGCTTGTGCGCGTGGCTGGAGATATTGCACATGGCGAGAAGGCAGAGCTTACGACCGCACAGCATGTATTGAAGGCAAAAAGCATCGCCCGCTCTGTTGAACAGCAGCTTGCGCACCAGTACCTTGAGAGAAGGAAGGATTACAAGCTCTTCGTGAAAGAGGGCGCCCAGATAGGAAGGGTCAACGGTCTTGCGGTCATGGGCGAGGATTCTGGGATTGTGCTTCCCATCATGGCAGAGGTCACACCCACGCAGTCAAAGGAAGAGGGACATATCATAGCAACGGGAATGCTCAAGAATATCGCAAAAGAAGCGGTGCAGAACGTTTCCGCGCTCATCAAAAAATCGACAGGCAAGGACATATCAGGCATGGATGTTCATATCCAGTTCGTGGGCACGTATGAGGGGGTGGAAGGCGATTCAGCAAGTATTTCCATTGCTACAGCCGTGCTTTCAGCGATACAGGGGATACCTGTGGACCAGAGCGTGGCGATGACAGGGTCTTTGTCAGTTCGTGGCGATGTGCTGCCTATAGGAGGAGTCACGTATAAGATAGAGGCTGCGGCATTGGCAGGCATAAAGACGGTCATAATTCCAAAATCGAATCTTGGCGATGTCCTCATTGAGGATGAATATAAGGATATCATCAAAATAGTCCCCGTGACAAATATTGAAGAGGTTCTGGAAAACAGCCTTGTGGGAAGGGAAAAAGAAGGTTTCATCGCCACACTGAAAAAGCTTGCATCACGGACCAGATTCAATATCGCCCTTCCTGAAACCAACCCGGTTACGGTGCTGTGATATAAACATGGATTTTTACGATACCCGTACTATACGGAGTTCCAGCACATCGATCTTAATTGATAATGGCGAGATACGCGAGATATCGAATAATTTTTCAAGCGGTGCGGCAGTGCGAGCCCTTGACGGCGGTTCGTGGGGATTCGTTTCCCTGGACGATATAGATGATCTTGACGATGCTCTTATTTCTGCCAGAAAGCTTGCAGGGGCTGCAAAAAGCAGGTTCCTCCGCGAGAATATAATACTTGCGCCGGTGGAAAAGCCAGGTTTGCAGGATCTTCCCACAGTGAAGGAATCTCCTGCCGATATTCCTATTGAAGATAAAGTGAAATTACTTGCCGAGATCGAGAAAAGTGCCCGTGTTGATGGGATTTCCAGCACCAACGCCATGTATTCCGAGTCGCGCTTGACAGTGAGCTATTCAAGTTCGGAAGGGCTTGACTGCGAATATACATTGAACAGGATTGGTTTTGCCATCAGCGCGATCGCGAAATCAGGAGGGAACTACCAGGTGGGAAGGGAAAGCAGGTTCGGGATAATGGGTTTTGAGATATTTAAGAAACATGATGCATTTGAACTGGCAAGGAAAGCGGGAAATACGGCGGTGGAACTTCTTTCTGCAAAGACTCCCAAAGCCGGCACATACCCTGTGATACTTGACCAGGAACTGGCTGGCGTTTTTATCCATGAAGCAGTGGGTCATGCAGTGGAGGCAGACCACGTGATCGAGGGAAATTCAATTCTTAAGGGGATGATGGGCGAGCAGATAGCGGCGCCATGTATTACAGTATATGATGACCCTTCGATGCATGAATTCGGCTATTATCCATGCGATGATGAGGGAGCAGGGTCAAAAAGGACTGCACTGATCGAGAATGGAGTGCTCAAGTCCTTTCTTCACTCACGCGAAAGCGCGGGCAAACTTGGCGGCATATCCAGGAACGCCCGCGCGCAGGGGTACTCCCGACCGGTTATCAGGATGAGCAATACGTTCATTTCCCCCGACGGGACGAAATTCGAGGAGATGCTTGAGGAATTGGATGACGGGATATATCTCATTGGTTCGCGCGGCGGTCAGGTGAACCCCGGCGAAGGTGTTTTCCAGTTCAATGCTGAGCGGGGGTTCCTGGTGAAGAACGGGGAGCTTTCGACGCATCTTCGTGATGTGTCATTGTCAGGGAACACGCTTGAGATACTGAATAACGTGGCTATAGTGGGAAATGACCTGAAAATGAATTCAGGACGCTGCGGTAAGGCGGGACAGCTTGTGCCTGTGAGCGACGGCGCGCCGCATGTCATGGTGAGAAAGGCAACGGTGGGGGGAAGCGGCTAATCCCCTCAATATATCAGACCACAGATGAAACTTTTCTCTGCTTTTTTAAAAAAGTTCTTTGCATGCTCATAGATATCCAGCTTTTGTGCTTTTTTACAAGTTCGTACCTCTTTCTGACCTCTTCAAACTTATTCCGGGCTACTTTCCAGAATCCGTCATCTTCAACGACTTTCCCCTCAACAACTGCATCCAGCGCGAGAGGATTTCTCTTTTCGATCATTTTAAGAAATTCGTTCCTTGTGTATCCCTTGACCTCAATCGATGTGACTGTTAGCGAGTAGAGTAACTCAAGTCTTTTTAGAGGATTCTCCGGAAGATTATCAGAAATCACAAGAAAATCGATATCGCTCCATAGGTTACTATCCCCTCTTGCCATTGAGCCATAAAGGACACCCGTGAATTTACCGAGCTTGGAAGCTACAGCCTTTGAATATTTCTCCAAAACATCATCTAATTCAATCATATTTCTTTCCCATCATAATGCAAAAATCACAAATCTTTTCAGCGTCCAAGTGCCTCAACCGCAGTTCCATCATCATAGAATTCAAAAGGGCTGCCCTCGGTAAAAGCATCCGGATAACGGGCGGGGACATAATGCCTGTCAAGAGTTCTTGCGCAGGAAACAAGGTCGCCTTTGATTAAATTGTACGTTTCCATATCTATCAGTAACTTTACAATAGAATGCCCGTAAGCCGAGACCCCCAAACCCTTTAATAGCGCTTTGACTGCGTATTCGCCAGATTGCTGTGCCTTGAAACAGCACCAGTTATAGCTTTTATTTGAATAATCCTGTCTGGCTGAGTTCAAAGTATCAGATGCCTGTGCCATCCAGCGATCGAATTCTTCTCTGTCAAACATTAAATAGAAATGATTTTGTGGAGTTAAAAGGGTTTCCACATGGTTTTAGTGCCTTTGAGCGACGGCGCGCCGCACGGCAGGAAGAAACGGTCGGGAGAAAATCGTGAAATCCTAATTTTCATGCCCGATAAACTAATAAATTTCCATTTTTTACCTTTTTTCGCCCAAATCTATTTATGTAACTAACTGTCTAATCCAGAGAGGTCTGAGGATA
>CABMHZ010000157.1 GCA_902386115.1 uncultured archaeon
CGTTCCTGATGCTTGCAGGGTTCCTGGCTTCACTCGGACTGCCGGGAATGAGCGGTTTTATCGCAGAGCTGCTGGTGTTGATCAATTCATATTTCACACTGCCCACCTTCGTGATACTTGCGCTATTCGGTATCGTGTTCACGGCAGGGTACCATCTATGGGCTATGCAGCGCGCAGTGTTCGGGACATTTAACGAAAAACTGGGGCATATCCATGACGGGGCTTCCTATGAGATGGCTTCCATGGCTGTGCTGATACTCCTGATAATACTCTTCGGTCTTTATCCGAACCCCATACTTAATATGATGTACACGAGCGCGGCGCCGCTTGTCAGGGACGCGTCGGGTCTTTTAGGAGTGATAAGATGATTAATGTTGATATTATGAATTCCGTTGTTTTACTCAAGCCTGAGATATTGCTGGCAGTACTGGCTCTGGCAGTCATTTTGATGGGTCTCCTGATAAGCGATAAGTCAAAGAACATGCTTGGATACCTGAGCGCAGGAGGACTTGCTGCTTCACTATTGCTGACATTAGGTACCAGAGGGGAAGGAACCGTACTGAACAACGCCCTTGTGATCGACCCCCTCTCCCAGATATTCAAAATAATATTCCTTGTGGTCTCACTTCTTGCAGTGATCGCATCCATCCATTATTTCAGGGACAACCGCAACCAGGACGAGTATTATGCGCTCATTCTCCTTGCCACGCTCGGAATGATGGTGGTAGCTTCGGCGAATGACCTGCTGTCACTCTTTGTGGGATTTGAGCTTGCAAGCATGTCCACATATGTCCTTGCAGGCTTTGAGAAAAAGAACTCTTTGTCCCTTGAAGCGGCTTTGAAGTATTTCATTATAGGTTCCCTCTCTTCAGCCCTGATGCTGTTCGGTATGTCCCTGGTGTACGGAGTTTCAGGCAGCACCAATATCCCTGTTATCCTCGCATATTTTAAAACCGCCCAGATTTCGGGAATTGATATCCTCGCAATGGTATTCCTGGTCGCAGGTTTTGGTTTCAAGATGGCGCTTGTGCCTTTCCATATGTGGGCGCCTGATACATACGAAGGCTCACCGACCGTGGTCTCATCTCTCCTCGCGGCAGGCTCAAAGAAGATGGGATTCGTGGCAGCTTTCAGGGTGCTGCTTGCACTGGCGGCTCTTGTGGCTTTGCGCGCCGACACACAGATAATATTCGCTATACTGGCAGTTATTACGATGACCTACGGAAACGTCGTGGCGATCTCGCAGAAGAGCATCAAAAGGATGCTGGCGTACTCATCCATAGCGCAGGCTGGCTATATTTCACTTGCTTTCGTTGTAATGACGCCGATGTCCATAGCAGGAGGTGTGCTGCTGGCTCTCGGTCACGCTTTCATGAAAGGAGGGGCTTTCCTTGCAGTTGGCGTGGTGGCTTATATGGTGCTGTCTGATAATAAGAACGCAAAGAACACTGACGATATTTCCAATTTCGCAGGGCTCGGGAAGCGCGCGCCTATAACCGCGTTGTCCCTTTTCGTGTTCTTCCTGGCTCTTGCAGGCATTCCTCCGTCAGCGGGTTTCGTAGGCAAGTTCGTGCTGTTCTATTCTGTCACTGCCCAGGCTGTGAGCACAGCAAGCACATGGCTGCTGGTAGTCGTGATAATAGCGATATTGAACAGCGCCCTCTCGATCTATTACTATGCGCGGGTGATAAAATACATGTATGTGCTGCCCCCGAACGGGGAAAAGATAAATGAGCCGCTGCCTTATGTGGTTGCTATACTTCTTGCCGTGATAGGAACGATAGGCATAGGGCTGTATCCTGAACCTGTTATCAATATGGCGATGAATGCAGCCTCGGTTTTAGGAGTGTGATTACAATGGCTGACTGCGAACTGTGCGGTGTGGCAAGACCCACCCTTTGCCCGGTTAAAGTGAACGATCCCTCGGTTAAATCCGCATATCTCACAGGAACATGGCGGGGAATAAATGAAGAATGTCTCGAGGCATGTCTTGAGGCGAACCATAACAGGATGACCATAGATGCCAGGAAATGCAACCTGTGCGGAATAAAGAACGTAGTATTATACCAGGTGAAGATTCAGGTCCCGATTTTCCAGGAGCCTTACCACAGGGAAGTTACAAGAGCCCTGTGCGAGAGCTGTTTTGAAGCGTGTGAGGATACGAAGAAAAGGCGAGAGGCGGAGAAGGAAGAGGGGCATCATCACTGATTTCTTTTTTGAAATATTTGGAGGGGTGGGGGTGGCAGGCGCGATTGTTGTTATGATTGGAGTGAGGGTGAAAGTATGAGTAAACATATTGAAAATATTGAAATTTTAGACAAAGTAGGATTATACATAACATCATTTAATCTGAAAGAAATCGTTGATTTGTTTGAAAAAGATGGAAATCTCAAAAAATGGTTAAAAGACAAAGTGACGGCGGCAATTGTCGATAAGAATCCCTATTACTTACCATAAATAGAGGACGCTGTTATGACTTCACAATACAACCCCACAATTCTAAAGAGTCAATGTCCAATAAAGTTTGTGCCATTCTTGTTGTACAATAATGAAAGCTGCACCCTCACCCGCCTGCTCGATACGCTGCTGTCCAAGCTGATGAGCGGTGAAATGAAGTTAGAAGGTTCGAGGGAGTCATTATGAACGATGAATTAACCCCACGATCTTCAGATATCATTTTCTATTCTACACCTGCGGGGAACATTCATGTAGAGGTGCTTTTTAATGATGAAACCTTCTGGCTCAGCCAGAAGCGGATGGCGGAATTATTCGGAGTAGAGGCGCACACCGTCAACTACCATCTTAAAGAAATTTTTAAAAGCAGGGAATTACATGAGGAGGCAACTATTCGAAAAATTCGAATAGTTCAAAAAGAGGGAGGTCGTGATGTTACCCGTGAAGTTGATTTCTATAATCTGGACGCCATTATTGCTGTAGGTTACCGCGTGAACAGTTATCAGGCAACACAATTTCGCATCTGGGCAACCAACACCCTTCGTGAATTTATAATAAAGGGATTTGTGCTGGATGATGAGCGATTAAAACAGGGCAAACGCTTCGGCAAGGATTACTTTGATGAATTGCTCTATCAAAAAATCACCGATATCTACGCGCTTGCCGCCGATTATGACAAAAATGCCCCAATAACAAAGGAGTTTTTTGGCACTGTACAAAACAAGATGCATTGGGCAATAACAGGTAAAACCGCTGCGGAAATAATCTATGATTCGGTGGATGCTAAGAAGATGTACATGGGTTTGACAAACTGGAAGCGGGCACCTGATGGGAAAATAATGAAGTCAGATGTTTCTATTGCGAAAAATTACCTGAACATAACGCATATAAAGGAACTCAATCAAATTGTTTCAGCATATCTTGACCTGGCTGAAAATCGTGCGCAAAGACAGCTATTAACAAAAATGGAAGACTGGGTGCAGTTACTTCATGGCTTTCTGGAACTGTCAGAATATCCCATTCTCATGGATAAAGGAAAGGTATCTGCCATGGAAGCAAAACTCAAAGCTGAACAGGAATTTGATAAATACAGGGTTATACAGGATAAAAAC
This sequence comes from uncultured archaeon, assembly GCA_902386115.1. GTDB lineage: Archaea > Halobacteriota > Methanosarcinia > Methanosarcinales > Methanoperedenaceae > Methanoperedens. Next base: position 3,567 of record CABMHZ010000157.1, read on the forward strand.
TTCATCTCCGATTTTGACAAAGAGATAAAACGCATTATTGGAAAAAACGATGATGACTAATAAAATCACCGAAAGCAACATAGAAACCTTCGCCATCAAAGTACTCCAGAAATTGGGCTGGCAATATATCCGCGGTCTTGCTCTTGCTCCGGGCGTCAAGACTGCCCGAGAGGGAAAATCTTGAAGAAGGCAGAATTATTGGCATATTACTTTGTCCGGGGGAGTATAGTTATCTTTCAAGAAACCGCTCCACCCTCCAAGAAAATCCCCATTATCCCTGAAAACAGGCAAAAGTATAAAAGGACTCCCGATATTATCAGGGGATAACAACTATTAAGTGGTAAATCAATCTTGACTTTTATAAAGGTGTGTTTATAACTCTTAATTGTTCTAAAATATGAATTAACGAGGTTAATAAGAAATAGCATTAAGCTGTTTCAAAAAGAAAATTATGGAAAGTTTTAAAAATCTGGGCATCAGTGAGCCTGTTTTAAGGTCAATACGTGATGCGAAGTTTGAAAGTCCCAGCGAGATCCAGGAAAAATCAATACCTTTGATCGTTGCCGGGAAAGATGTCATTGCAGGGTCTGCGACCGGTTCGGGAAAGACGCTTGCATTCGGTACCGGCATAATACAGAATTGTGAAAAAGGAAACGGGCTCCAGGCTCTCGTCCTTGTTCCCACACGGGAACTGGCTGAGCAGGTAGCAAAGGCTTTATCGAAATTCTCAAAATACAAACCACTCGGAATTATAGCGGTCTACGGCGGCGTAGGGATAAATCCGCAGATCCAGGGGTTGCGGACTGCTGATGTCGTGGTAGGAACACCGGGCAGGATACTCGATCATATCACAAGGAATACCATCAGATTCGGCAGGGTAAAAACACTTGTGCTTGATGAGGCAGACCGGATGTTCGATATGGGATTCAAGGACGATGTGGAAAGAATAATCAGGAAGTGCCCCCAGGAAAGGCAAACCCTTCTGTTCTCTGCAACAATAACGA
>CABMHZ010000158.1 GCA_902386115.1 uncultured archaeon
AATCCTGTAATAATGTCATAGTATATTGATTTTTCGATAAATAAATTCCAAAGCTTTTGTTTTTAGATATTGTTGCCAATATTCACCGGTTTAACTGAAAAAAGTGGTATCTGAATAGTCACGAAAATTTTAATTATTTTAGTATATGGAATGATAATAAGATTGTAGCGCTATCTTCATCTGAAATTGATGATTCCTCTCAAAACGTGGAAATGACTGATTTTGCTACATTACCTGAATATCAGGGAAATGGGTTCGCCTGTTACCTTTTGCGGAAGATGGAACATGAAATGCGAAAAAGAAACATCAAAACGTCTTATACGATTGCAAGAGCAGTTTCTTATGGTATCAATATAATTTTTGCAAAGATGGGATACAGATATGGCGGCACATTACTGAACAACACTAATATTTCAGGAAGTGTCGAAAGCATGAATGTGTGGTATAAATCTCTCTGCAAGATACATCATGAAAGAATTACTTGAATTGATAAAAACAAGCTGATAAATTTATTATACAGATGTATCTATATACGATTACCTCAGAAGATTAAACGGAGATAATGAAAACATAGATGACTATTCATCGATATGGTATTATTTCTGAAAGGCGAGAGAGAGTGTATTTACCGTGAAAAGAGGTTTTAGACTTGGCTGACATCGTTTTTAATATTCTGTTCATAATTTTGCTTATCCTCGCAAACGGCGCGTTTTCCATGTCGGAAATTGCTGTCATCTCAGCTCGAAAAGCAAGACTTCAACAATGGGCAAACGAAGGTGATTCCAGGGCACGTACTGCCTTAGAACTTGCAAATTCACCCAATCGTTTTCTATCCACTGTTCAGATTGGCGTTACCCTCATAAGCATACTTGCCGGTGTGTTCGGTGGGACAATTTTAGCAGATGATCTGGAAGCGCGCCTTAGCACTATGGCTTTATTTGCGCCTTATAGTAAAGCTATCTGAGCCTCAGGCAAATCTAATATAACCGCTTAAAATTTAAAAACAAACCCTTTAAGAAGCTAATATCTCAAAAAATTTTGTATAATCCCTCAAACAGTCAACCGCCTGAATGCACTCGGTGCCCTGATCAAATCACATCTTCCAACTTTGCAAGCAGTCAGTCCAGTAAGTATAGCAGTAATATTTGAAATAGTAACGAAACATCTTGCCCAATCAATTCCACGATTTGGCATTTCAGAGCGATTATATCCGACCACTTCATTCGAATTCTTCCGCTCGATAATAGTCCTGATATCGTATAATCTTCCAAGAATCCTATGATATTCTCTTGGTATATACTCCCCTCTAAAACAGTCTCCTTCATCTGTTTTTATTACATCACCTACACTATTATAACGAGCAGCTATCACTGGAATAGCCTCATATTCAAGAACAAGTTTATTAGAATCATGACTATCCGGCCCGGCATCACTTAAAAGAAATTTTGGTTTAATTCCGAATGATTTCATGTCATTAAAACCACCAATCACAGTTTCTTTGAAGATAGTATTGTCATTCTTGTTCGCCCCTACTGCATCCCAATAAATCGGTAGACCCCATAAATGGTCAACAAAACCAGTATCCGTGTAACCTGTACCTGTCAAAACGCTATACTTTCCAGTCTTCTTAACATAATGCCCGGCATTAGGGTCTGAAAGCTTTCCAGTTTTTTTATCTTTAACTCCACTGCAATTACATTCAAAAAATCTTCTATCCCATATCCAGATTTTGTCTCCTATAAGATTTAAGTCTCTGCATTCTTGTAATATTCTTTGTGCATATTCCTTCAGACCCAAACTGACAATTCTTAAGTTTCTTTTGTATGAACGCTCATTGAGTTCGTGGTTGCTTTTTATTCCTAATTCAGCTCTCAGAGACTCATTGTAATTGATCTCATCGATCCAGGAATTAAAATGTGGACGGCCAAGCTTGCATCTTGCCACTTCCAATTTGAAAATATTATTCAAGTTAAGAATGTCATTGTCTTGTTGTGGTTCATATCCTAATTTTAATTGTAAATCTATAAAATAAGTATCAATTGATGGATTCAACATGAAAATATTACCGAGATAACCATGAAAAGTCGGATATTCTTGGAAGGCTATTCTCTGATTATCAGGCAATTTTCCTGAAAGATATTGTTCTTTTACCTGAACTGGTTTGGTCTTGTATGGCAGTCTTATTTTTCGTTTGATAAATGATATAGTGTCGTCTAAGAAATCAGTCAGCCTTGTTTGATAATTTGATATTGGGTGGGTTTTCTGAGGTCTCTTTTTTTGAATTTGATCTGGTTCTTTGAATGATATATGAACATTTCCACATAGAATCTCCTGGCATTTTCTTATTATTCGTATTATCTTGCCAGAAAAATCGCTAAGCTTTGTCTGAAAAACTGAAAGAATCCGAGTTTTGATGGCTTTGGTTTTTTCAGGCATTTTTCGTTTGAACACTTCCTCATATTTTTTTCTTCCTTCTGCACTCTTTAAACTTATTGCGGTTTGATTTACAACTCCACAAAAATCATCAATCTGTTTTTGGATAAATTTAAATCCTTTGCATACAATTTCAATCATAGATTATGCCTCCATTAGGGTTGTTTTTGGATTTGCAACTATACTATGGCTCTAATAAGGCATAATCTTATATATTTATTATTTAAATTCATTTTTAAACGATTATTTTAAATTTATCATAAGAATAAGTGTTGCTATTGATGTAAATTAAAAAACAAGGAAAAATATGGATTTTGCTATTGGCTCATCTCTCTTGGCATTGTGATTCTTGGCATTACCTATCTTTCGCTTGTAGTTGGAGAAATTGTTCCCAAAAGGCTGGCACTGCATAACTCGGAGCGAATAGCATGTGCTGTTGCTGCGCCTATGCGTATATTATCCGTTATCGCTTCTCCGGTTGTTTACCTGGTAAGCAGTTCCACTGACCTTGTGCTCAGGATGCTTGGCGTAAAGCATTATGCTGAGCCTCCTGTAACTGAAGAGGAGATAAAAATCATGATTGAGCAGGGCATTGAAGTTGGAACGTTTGAGATAGCTGAGCGGGATATGGTAGAGCATGTGTTCAGGCTAGGCGATTTGCGGGCGGGTGCATTGATGACGCCGCGGACAGAGATCGTCTGGCTTGATGTCAATGAGTCGCCGGAAGAAATACGACGTAAGATAGTCGATAGCGGACATTCTCGCTATCCTGTGTGTCAGAGCAGCCTTGATAATATCCTTGGCATGGTGAAAGTCAAGGATTTACTGGACATTAATATAACAGGCAAGGCTGACCTAAAAACATCTCTACGCCGCACGTTGTTTGTACCTGAAAACGCCCGAGCTTTTAAGGCGCTTGAGCTATTTAAGCAATCGGGTGTGCACATTGCACTTGTGGTAGATGAATATGGCAGTATTCAGGGATTGATTACGCTTAATGATATCATGGAAGAAGTTGTCGGAGAAGTACCGACCGTAGAAGAACTTGCCGAGCCAAGAGCTGTGCAACGTGAGGACGGTTCATGGTTACTGGATGGAATGCTGTCCGTAGATGAGTTCAAAGAAATATTCCATATCAGAAAGCTTCCAGGAGAAAGCAGTTATCAGACATTAGCTGGTTTCATACTTATGCAAATTGGACGTATCCCTTCTGTCGGCAACCATTTTGAATGGGGCGGTCTGCGATTTGAAATTGTGGACATGGATGGAAATCGGTTAGATAAGGTGCTGGTTATGCCTGCGAGTAATCCTCTCAAAGTTTAAATATCTTAAAAATTATAAACAATAATTATTTGTTATGAGGAGGAGATTGCATGGTTTTTATTGGCCAGGAACAATTATATCAGTTTGCTTATGATCTTTTCATCTTTTTATTGATAATTATATTGACGGCTATCGTTGCAACAATTTCAAAAGTACTGATTGACAAGGCAATGAAATCAAGTTCTCCCCATCTTGTTGAACGTATAAAACAATCTATATTCGTACTTATCTGGGCCGTAGGTCTTATTTTAGGAATAAGTCAGGTAGGTATTTCAATAGATATTCTCATACTGTTGGTGGGGCTTGCTGGTATCGGTTTTATTGTTTCTGCACTACATGGGCTTCAAAATTTTGTCTCGCGTTCTTTTTTGAATCTTCAGATGCAATATAAGGTTGGTGATGTGATTTCCATCAAGAATTTCTGCGGGAAGGTTATAGAAATCACAGACCTTAATACCGTTTTACTTGATAAAGACGGGAAACTTATAGCAGTTCCCAATGTACAATTTTTAAAAGAAATATGGGTAAAGCACAGTTCTGTCTCCGCAGGCTATGAAATGACAATTCCGATCGTTATCAATAAAGAGATTGATGCTGTCAATTTTGAAAAAGGATTACTGAGTTCGATCAAGGATCTGAAATATTTCAAAAAAGAAGCGAGTATCGTCACTTCAAAAACAGATGAAAAGATAATCGAGCTTTCGTTGATATTGAATTTGAAAGACCCGGAGAAAAAATGTGTTGTTACAGTTGAAATCAATGAAATCATAACTAAGTTGATAGCCGAGTTTACGGAAAGAGCAGAAAAAGAAAGAAAAGAAGCAAAGCTCAAAGAAATTAAGGATATCTCTCAATGAATAGCGAAGTAGAGCTCAGCCGCGAGATGGGTGTCCTCAGCGCCACGATGATAGGCGTGGGAGCGATGATAGGCGCCGGGATATTCATTCTAACAGGAATCGCGGCAGGAACTGCCGGACCGGGTCTTTTACTGGCGTTTTCCTTAAACGGCATAGTTACCCTTTTCACTGCCCTGGCATATGCAGAACTGGGCTCGGCGATTCCAGAAGCGGGCGGGGGTTATCTCTGGATAAAATATACGCTTCCAAGCATCAACGGGTTCATAAGCGGCTGGATGAGTTGGTTTGCCCACGCAGTGGCGGGCAGCCTTTATGCCCTGGGTTTTGGTGCATATTTTGGTCTTTTACTTGAAAATTACGGCATATCCCTGTTTGGCCTGTCAGGTGAAGGACTGCATAAATTCCTTGCTGTCGTTGTTGCTCTTATTTTCATTTATATCAATTACAGGGGAGCATCCGAAACAGGTACGATAGCAAATATCGTGGGTTTTATTAAGATCGCCATTCTGGGGGTTTTTATCATATCAGGTCTTTATACCATATACCATAGTCCTGCCTGGTTCTCAAATTTCAATCCGTTCCTTCCCAATGGATTCGGCGGGATTTTCATGGCTATGGGTCTGACATTTATTGCCTTTGAAGGTTATGAAGTGATTGCCCAGACAGCAGAAGAAGTAAAAAACCCCAAAAAGAATATCCCAAGGGCAATTTTTTTATCGCTGCTAATTGTTGTTCCGATTTATTTATTGGTTGCTTTTGCCGCCATCGGCGCTTTAAAAACCGATATTCCTGCCTGGCAGTTTTTAGGGCAGTATAAAGAGCTTGGACTGCTTGAAGCTGCAAGGCAGTTTATGCCTTTTGGTACTTTTTTGTTATTAATAGGTGGGCTGGTATCTACCATGTCTGCATTGAACGCCACAACATTCTCTTCGACCAGCGTCTCTTTTGCGATGGGGAGGGATTTTAATCTGCCAGGTATCTTCAAAAAAATCCATCCTGTAAGAAGAACGCCTTACTCTGCATTATTTATTTCTGGTGCGTTGATTATTATCATGGCTGTAGGTCTTCCGATAGAAGATGTGGCAAGCGCTGCCGATATTATGTTTTTACTCCTGTTTTTGCAGGTCAATTTTGCGGTAATAATGATGCGGAAAAAATTCGGAAAGGAGCTTGAATACGGTTACATGATGCCTTTTTTCCCCATTATTCCCATTTTAGGCATAATCTCACAGCTTTTCCTTGCCATCTATATGTTTAATTACAGCCCTAAAGCCTGGTATGCAACCATTATCTGGATAGCAATCGGGATCTTAATATATTACGGATATTCTCTGAACAAAGAAAAAATCGAGAAGGGCAAAGTGGCTCGCTCGATTGCTCCGGGTGACTATCGTGTTGTAGTTGCCCTCTCTACCCTGAAAACTGTCGAACCTCTGGTAACTATCGGGACAGCGATAGCTAAAGCACAGGAAAGTGAAGTTGTGGCATTGCATGTGATTGGAATACCGCCGCAGACGTTTCTTGAAACCGGGAACCAGTTCATCCAGGATTCACAGCCGGTTTTTGATAAAGCAATATCTACAGGGAAAGAGCTTGGCGTTGTGGTCAGAAAAGAAATTGTGGCTTCACACAACATTCCTGAAGCTATCATCGATGTCTCAAAATCTGGAAAAAGTAACCTTATACTTCTGGGAGGAACAGAGAGATTATTCCGTGGCAAGATCAAGCAAAGTATACCCCACATAGTGATGAAGTCTGCGGACTGCGATGTGGGCATACTATTCCCGAAAAATTTCAAGAGAATTAGAAAAATCCTGGTTCCTTTAGGTGGCGGCGAACATGCATATCGGGTTAAGATTGCTGAGAATCTGGCTTCGTTTTTTGATGCAGAAATGACTATTTTTATGGTGGTAAAGGATGAGGATTCAGTTTTACCGGGAAGAAAGACACAGGAAGAAGCTATCAAATCAATGAGCAGAGATGCCAATTGCGAGATAGAAGTTGCGAGTTCGATTGAAGATGCTGTCTTAAAGAAATCAAAGGAGTATGACCTGATTATAATTGGTCCTTCTACGGAATGGATATTGCATGAAGTACTTTTTGGCTCTCTGCCCGATAAAATCATCAAGGAATCCACTTGCAGCGTGTTGATATTGAAACAGCCGGAACAACGTGCAGAATCGTGGATTGAGATGATGTATGATAAAATCCGAAAAAATGTATTGACTGGCCTAATTCGCATTAAGGGCCAATCCCAAGATCCCTGACGCTTCGCGGACTTGCCGCTGCCGTACTTGCATTGTTGCCGCTCTCGGCAGGCATAATAATACCATATTTTGCAGAAATTGTATTTAGCATAATAATTTTTGACAAATCTTGCAACCACTTTCGGGGTATTCTTGATTGAACGAAAAATATCACCACCAGTACACTAAATATCAAAATGATCGAATAACGAGTAGGGCCACCACCTGAATCTGATAGGATTGAAAAAGCAGAGCTTAAAGACGTCATAATTGTGGACAAGTCCTATTTGATTACAGATTGGAGAAAACATTACTAGTGTCTTGTCAAGCGTCAATTAGCAACAAATAACCGAGATATCTCAATCTCATATGAACCAATTCATCCTTGACAGGACACTAGCGACAAGAATAGCAAAACAATAAATGACGCTTTAATCCTTGGATAAACTTGAATGGACATTTAACTTTCAACATGAATATATTTATCTTTATCTGCAAAAAAATCGATATAAGATAAACGAAATCAATTACAATACAATTGATTTCATTTATTTGTTGAAATAAACCATTAACTCACTGCTTGGCTCTCACAACCAGAACGGGTCTCTTTGTATTCTTGACCACATCAAAGGCCGTGTCACCTAATAATAATTCTTTGAACCAACCTTTCCCATGAGAACTCATCGCTATCAATGAGACATCTTCATACTCGGCTACAGAGCAAATCTCCTCAACTGGGCTTCCAACACGGACGATATCTTTTACCTTAACACCACTAAGATCATGCCCCAGATACTCAAGGTTCTTTTTTGCTTCCTGGACATTGGTCTCTATCTCCTCATCAGTCTCCCCTTTAGTAACTACATGCACCAGTACAATTTCTTCGACTCCCTGCAGATCTTTTACAAAAGATAACCCTTTTCCAGCAGGCTCTGAGAAATCGGTTGGGTAAAGCACTTTTGAGAAAACTCTCTCACAGAACTTTTCGAGTTTTTGACCTTCCATACTCTCTGCCAATTTATAACGCATTAGCAGAACATCTGTTTTTGTGTGGCGTATTACATCGAGTGGAACGCTTCCCAGGAGCAGGCCCTTAATCAGGCTTTTTCCGTGAGCATTCATAACGATTAAAGAAACGTTTTCTTTATCGGCAGTCTCCCGGATGGATTGAGATATATGACCTGATGTTATTATTTCAACTTTTGTGGTGA
>CABMHZ010000159.1 GCA_902386115.1 uncultured archaeon
CGGGTTTGACCTTGTAAAAGATGATGAGAACCTCACATCCCCGTCCTTTAACCGTTTTGAAGACCGCGTGGAGCGGATGGCTAAACTTCGTGACAGGGCTGAAAATGAGACCGGGGAACAGAAGGATGCGCTGCTCAACATCACCGGCGAGACCAGGGTCATGATACAGAGGGCTAAACTTCTCCATGATTCAGGATTCCGTTTTGCAATGATAGACGTTGTCACATGCGGAACGTCAGCCGTCCAGACCCTGAGGGATGAATGCGGCGACCTGGGGCTGGCAATTCACGCCCACCGCGCGATGCATGCCGCTTTTGACCGCAATCCCAGGCATGGCATATCCATGTATTTCCTGGCAAAGATGATGCGCCTGATAGGTGTCGATGAGATCCATGTAGGCACCGCAATAGGGAAATTAGTAGGGACAAGGAAAGAAGTCGTGGGGATAGCTGATATGCTTCGCTCTTCCGGTGTAAAAGCAGATACCATGCTCGAACAGGACTGGGGTACAATCAAGCCCGTACTTCCCGTATCATCAGGCGGTCTGCATCCGGGATTGTTGCCTGCGGTAATGAATATTCTTGGGAACGACTGCATGCTGCTTGTGAGCGGCGGCATCCACGGGCATCCCAAGGGAACGCGCGCAGGGGCGGCGGCTGCCATGCAGGCGATAGAAGCGGCGATGAATGGCATTGACCTGAAAGAATATGCCGGGAGTCATAAAGAGCTTCAGCAGGCGCTGGACAAATGGGAGTATCTCAAGCCAAGATGATTCCTTTCAGAACAGTGCTTTTCTCTTAGATCTCTTTTCTTTTTGTTCTTTTGCCTCTGTCTCACCAGACAGGCTTTCTGGCATCGCTATGGGTTTCCCGGGTTCCGGCGGGGTCAATAGCTCGGATGAGGGGGAAAATCCGAATTCTTCAGGTTTTTTCTCAACCTTTTCAAATCCAAATAACCTGATTTCAGGAGATTTGAACAATTCTGCCGGCTTCCCTTCATCCTCCTGCGCATTTATTACGGGCTCATTCGGAGCTGTAGCCTCTACAGGTTTCTTTTCCTCAGCTTTTTCAAATCCAAATATCTTGAGTTCTGGCTCATGGAATGCAGGTCTCTTTTCTGTCGTTTTTTCCTCTATTGACTCAGCCGCATTTATCCCGGTTTCAGGCTCTTTGAACACTTCTTCCGGCTTCGGTTCTTCCTTCTCCTTCGCATTTATTACAGGCTCATCCGGAGCTACGACCTCTTCAGGCTTCGTTTCCTCCACTTTTTCAAATCCGGAGGGTGCCTCTTTTATCTCAGGTTGAGTTACCGGCGGCTCCTTTGAAAGGTTTTGTTCTTCCTTCTCAGGCTGCGGTATTTCGAGCTTGCGGACATGAGAAACAATAAATTCTTCAGGCAATTCATCTTCAAGTTCATCTATTTCCATGACCATCTGCGTCACTTCAGCCGTCTCTGGTTGTTTCATCACTTGCTGGGTAATCGCCTCTTTTTCCTCAAAAGCAGGTTCAGGAACTACAGCTTCATTTTTCAGCCGCATCCAGGGCCTCTCATAGGTTTCATTAGTATCACTTGCAGTCCCTGCTACTGCTGAAGGATTAGTTTCAAGGGGTTTTGTCGGTGCGAGAAAATCAGTCTTGAGATCGAATCGTCCCAGATTGAACTCTTCGGGTTTAATGTCCACGATCCCGGCAAGTTCCCCTTTCTTTTCTTTTTTCGGCTGTTTGCCATTTTCAGCCTTTGCCTCAGCTTTCTTTTGTGATCTTCGCAGTTTGATAAGGAAAAAAACGGCAATGATGATTAAAACGATATTCGAAAGGATAAGTAAAATGGTGAAGTTCGTAAAATCCAGCCCATTAAAAATTGTCTCTGTACCCATATTATCTCCTGATATTATATTTATTATTATTAGTATAATACTTAATGTTTTTGATTAAAACCATATCTTTATGAAGTCAAATGATGTAAAAGAAAAACCAAAATCATAAACATCATCGGTAAAACATGAACTCCAATTTCCTCACAAGGGTAAAACTCGCAAAAGCCGCTTCGATCCCCATAGCCAGCATACAGGGAGAAACGAAAGACAAAGCTCTGGCAAAAATGGCACAGGCTCTTGACTCGAACAGGGAAAAAGTCATCAGCGCCAATAAAAAAGACCTTGCAGCAGCAGAAAAACTTGTCGAAGCCGGGAAATTGTCAAAAGTCCTCCTTAAACGATTGAAAGTTGATGACATAAAAATAAACGAAATGATAGCGGGCATCAAAGACGTAATAAAATTCGAAGACCCTGTGGGAAAAACCCTATCTGCTCTTGAACTTGACAGCGGTCTTGAACTGTACCAGGTAAGCTGCCCGATAGGCGTGATAGGGGTCATATTCGAATCCCGCCCCGATGTCGTCCCCCAGATCATGGCTCTTTGCCTAAAGAGCGGAAATGCCACCATATTCAAAGGCGGAAGCGAAGCCGCACACTCCAACAGGGCTATTTTTGACGTGCTCGTAAATGCCATCGAAAGCACGGAAGGCATGCCCCACGGCGCTTTTGCCATCATGGAGACAAGGGAAGAGGTCAACGAGATGTTAAAACTTGATGAGTATATAAACCTCATAATTCCCAGGGGATCAAATGAGTTCGTGAAATACATACAGGACAATACAAGGATCCCTGTCCTTGGGCACTCAGCCGGCATCTGTCATGTCTATGTGGACGACCGCGCGGACATGGAAAAAGCCATTGATATCTGCTACGATGCAAAAGTGCAGTATCCTGCTGTATGCAATGCAATGGAGACCCTACTCGTGCACAACTATATCGCAGGAACGTTCCTGCCGGAGATCGGAAAAAGATACAGCGAAGCCGGGGTTGAACTGCGGTGCGATGACCGCTCGTTCGAATTATTGAAAGATATGGGGTTCCTGAAAGCCATACTTCATGCCACGGAAGAAGACTGGGGTACAGAATACAATGACCTTATCCTGTCCATAAAGGTAGTGGACTCGCTGGACGAAGCCATTGACCATATAAACAGGTACGGGTCACATCATACCGATGCCATCGTGACAGAAGATAAAATCAACGCATCAAAGTTCATCAGCCTTGTGGATTCTTCAAGCGTGATGTGGAATGCTTCCACCCGTTTCGCAGACGGATTCCGTTACGGGAAAGGCGCCGAAGTAGGCATCAGCACCAATAAGATACATGCACGCGGACCGGTCGGGATGGAGGGTCTTCTGATATATAAATATGTGCTCATCGGAAGCGGGAATAAAGTGGCTGACTATGTTGGAAAGAACGCCAGGAAATACACTCATAAAAAATTAGATTTAAGCTTTGCCGACAAAATGGAAGAAATCCGATGAACGCCATTGATAGAAAAGAACTTTTCAGGGACATTAAGACCATCGTAGTTAAGATCGGGACTTCATCACTCACAAATGAAGACGGAAGCTTTAACAGGAGGCTTACTGAAGATACCGCCCGCCAGGTGGCAGAACTCAGGAATATAGGGAAAACAGTCATAATTGTAAGCTCAGGCGCTATCGGAATAGGTGTAGAAGAACTGAAAATGCCCTCGCGCCCGCGTGAGATCCCGCTGCGCCAGGCTGCCGCGGCTGTGGGTCAGAATATCCTGATGCAGGAATGGATGGCAGCATTCAAAAAATTCGATATCAAAGTGGCGCAGTTATTGCTCACCTACGATGCTTTCTCAAGCAGGATGACCTACCTGAACCTGCGTAACAGCATCTCTGCACTCCTTGAGGCAGGTGTTGTGCCAATAATCAATGAGAACGACCCCATATGCGTGCATGAGATAGAGGCGACCTTCGGTGATAACGACAAGCTTTCAGCAATGGTAGCAAGTAAGGCAGAGGCTGAACTCCTTATCCTCCTCTCAGATATTGACGGGCTATATAACAAGAATCCCAAGAAAAACGAGGATGCAAAGCTTATAAGCACGATAGAAAAGATCACGCCTGAAATAGAGAGCTACGGAGGAAGTCCCACGAGCATGAAAGGCGTTGGCGGGATGAGGACAAAGATAGAGGCTGCAAAGATAACTTCGATAGCAGGATGCCATATGGTGATCGCCAACAGCGCGGTTGATGATGTAATACTAAAGGTCATAAAAGGTGAGAATATCGGGACG